>NZ_BBOC01000013.1:0-77965 GCF_001485335.1 Type-D symbiont of Plautia stali
CGTAAAATTCTGATTCACATAAATAACACCAATCCGATTCTCAACGAGCAGTCGCCGCAGCGTCAGTATCTGATACAGCAGGGCATTGAAGTGAGTTGGGACGGCATGGCGATTCATCTGCAGGAGAGCGCATCGTGATTACCGAAGCCTTATCGCCGCAAGCGTTTGAACAGGCACTGCGTGCCAAAGGCGCGTTTTATCATATTCATCATCCGTATCACATCGCGATGCACAATGGTGAAGCGACACGCGAACAGATTCAGGGGTGGGTAGCCAACCGCTTTTACTACCAGACCAACATCCCACTGAAGGATGCAGCCATCATGGCGAATTGCCCGGATCCGGCTACGCGTCGTAAATGGGTTCAGCGCATTCTGGACCATGACGGCAGCAACGGTCATGAAGGTGGTATTGAAGCCTGGCTACAATTAGGTGAAGCCGTCGGACTGGATCGTGAGGTGCTGCTGTCTGAAAAGCTGGTGCTGCCAGGGGTACGCTTTGCGGTGGATGCCTACGTCAATTTTGCGCGTCGTGCTAACTGGCAAGAAGCGGCATGCAGTTCGTTAACCGAACTCTTTGCGCCGCAAATTCACCAGTCACGTCTCGACAGCTGGCCGCAACACTATCCGTGGATCAAGGAAGAGGGCTACTTCTACTTCCGCAGCCGTCTGAGCCAGGCGAATCGTGATGTGGAACATGGCCTGGCGCTGGCGCTGGAGGTGTTTACCACGGCAGAGCAGCAGAATCGTATGCTGGAGATCCTGCAGTTCAAACTGGACATTCTCTGGACGCTGCTGGATGCCATGACCATGGCGTATTCATTACAGCGCCCGCCTTATCACACCGTCACCGATCAGGTGTCATGGCACAGTACAAGACTGGTATAACATCATGAAAGATAATCTGATCCCTGCTTTCCGCCGTGGTTATCGCATGCAGTGGGAACCTGCACAAGACAGCCATGTGGTGCTTTATCCGGAAGGGATGGCAAAGCTGAATGAAACTGCTGCCGCGATTCTGGAGCTGGTGACGGGCAAGCAAGATGTTGCGGCCATTATTCATACGCTCAATACGCGCTTTCCGGAAGCAGGCGGCGTGGACGATGATGTGAAAGAGTTCCTGCAATCCGCTGTTGAACAGAAATGGATCCAGTGTCGTGAACCTGAATAAAACTGTCACGCCGCCGCTTTGGCTGCTGGCTGAACTGACTTATCGCTGTCCACTGCAGTGCCCTTACTGCTCAAACCCGCTCGATTTTTCGCAGCAGGAGAAAGAGCTGACCACGGAACAGTGGATCGATGTTTTCCGCCAGGCGCGTGCCATGGGCAGTGTGCAGATGGGCTTTTCAGGTGGAGAGCCATTAACGCGTAAAGATCTTCCCGAGCTGATTCGTGCCGCACGGGATCTGGGCTTCTATACCAACCTGATCACCTCTGGCATTGGCCTGACGCCCAAAAAGCTCGATGCTTTTGCCGATGCGGGCCTCGATCATATCCAGATCAGCTTCCAGGCCAGCGATGAGGTGCTGAATGCGGCATTAGCCGGTTCGAAAAAAGCCTTTCAGCAGAAGCTGGAGATGGCAAAAGCGGTAAAAGCGCACGGTTATCCGATGGTGCTTAACTTCGTGCTGCATCGCCACAATATCGACCAGATCGATAAAATCATCGATCTCTGTATCGAACTGGAAGCCGACGACGTTGAGTTGGCCACCTGCCAGTTTTATGGCTGGGCGCACTTGAACCGCCAGGGCCTGTTGCCGACACGCGAACAAATCGCCAATGCTGAAGCCGTGGTGGCGCAATATCGTGAACGTATGAGTGAAAGCGGTAACCTCGCCAATCTACTCTTTGTTACGCCGGACTATTATGAAGAGCGTCCGAAACCTTGTATGGGCGGCTGGGGATCGATTTTCCTGAGTGTCACGCCAGAAGGCACCGCATTGCCGTGCCACAGCGCGCGTCAGTTGCCGGTCGAGTTCCCATCGGTGCTCAATCAAAGCCTGGAGGATATCTGGTACAACTCGTTTGGTTTTAACCGCTATCGGGGTTATGACTGGATGCCGGAGCCGTGCCGTTCGTGTGATGAGAAAGAGAAGGATTTCGGTGGCTGCCGCTGTCAGGCCTATATGTTGACGGGCAATGCTGACAATACCGATCCGGTATGTAGCAAGTCACCACATCACGGCAAAATCCTTGAAGCTCGGCGTGAAGCGACCTGTAGTGATATCAAAATTGCCCAACTACAGTTCCGTAATCGCAGCAACTCTGAGCTGATCTTTAAGCAGCGAGTCACCTGATGACCTCGCGCCACCTTGTGCTGGCGAATGGCCTGCGCTGTCACCTGTACCACCAGCCAGACGCGCGTGATGCCGCTGCCTTGGTGCGCGTGCAGGCCGGCAGTCTGGATGAACCCGAACGCTGGCCGGGATTGGCGCATTTACTGGAGCATATGCTGTTCTGCGGCAGTGAGCGCTTTGAAGACCGCGAGCGTTTAATGCCGTGGGTGCAGCAGCAAGGTGGACAGGTCAACGCTACGACACAACTCAGTAGTAGCGCCTTCTTTTTTCAACTTCCCGCGACGGCTCTGCCTGAAGGAGTTAAACGCTTAAGCGATATGCTTGCTGCACCGTTGCTCAGCCAGCAGGCGATTCAGCAGGAAGTAGCGGTGATTGAGGCGGAATATCAGCTGTTGCGTCATCATGTCGAGACCCTGAGTGAAGCGGCATTGGTGGATACGCTGGGCAGTGCTTTTCAACGCTTTCGTGTGGGGAGTCAGCAGTCTTTTGGTGACAATGTCACTTTATTGCAGGCTGCGCTTCGTGAGTTCCACCAACGTTTTTACGGTGCGAATAGCATGGATTTGTGGTTGCAGGGCCCGCAATCTCTGGACGAGCTGGCCGAGCTTGCGCATGCTTTTGCGACCTTTCCTGTACGCCAGTTTATACCGCATTGTGTGCTGCCACTCCCTGCGACGCATGACCTTCAGTTGCACCTAGCGGGTGATGAGAATTTCTGGCTCACGTTGATGTTACACGAGGATGGAGATTCATTGCGTGACAATGTCACTTTACTCAGTGTGTTTTGGCAAGATGAAGCCCCCGGAAGTTTGCTGGCGGCGCTGAGAGAAGTCGGCTTGTGCGATACGTTGCACGGGCAGTGGCTGTGGCAAGATGCGCAGCACGGTTGGCTGGCGTTGCGTTTTACGGCGGCACAGATCAGCGTCGAGCAAGCCCAGTGTATTGAACAGCTATTCTGGCAACATGTTGCGGCTATCGGTGCCTGCGGCACTGAACATCGGCAGCATTATGCGCAACTGGCGTTGCACGATTATGCCTGTCTGATGCCGTTGGAGCAGTTACGAGGACGCGCGCTGGGCTTTGCGCCCGCAGAGAGGGTGCCCGAAAGTTTCACGGCATTTGTCGCGGCGTTACCGCAAGCTGCCTGCACGCGCATGTTGACGCAGCAACACCTGCCCGATGCCCAACGTGTGGATACACAGGGTTTTACCTTGATGCAGAAGACCGAATTACCGCAAAGCGCGGTTTTTTATCCCACTGCAAATTTCCATTTTTATCCTGTTTCCCAATCGGCCATTCCCCCCGTTTTGCCTCCCGTTGCCATGGCGTTACCCCATTTTATGCCCCGGCAACACGTTGAAACTTTGCTACTGCGCCCGGCGTTTTATCACACGCAGAGAGATGAGGATGCACAGGCGCGCCAGGCCTTGCTGCGTCCGGTTCTGGCGGAGCTGCGCCATGCCGGAGGCAGTGGCAGTTGGCAACAGAAGCAGGGCGTCTGGCAGCTGGTGCTGAATCTTCCAACAAGCGATGCTGCAGCCTTACTGACCGTACATCATGCGCTGAAGGCATTGAGTGCTGAAGTGCAGCCGAAGGGCGTTCCAACACCGCAAACTATCGTGATTCGTCAGTTACTGGCGGCATTGCCGGCGCAGTTAATCTCTCCTGTTGCCGATAGTGACTGGCTGGCTGCCTGGAGCGGCAAACAGGAGGCATTGCAGCAGCGCGTTGCCCATCTGCTCAGCGACTTTTCACCAGGTTTGGCCAGGTATGCCCATCCGCCTCGTTTACAACGGGGGATCACGCCGGTTAACTGCCAGGGAAGCGACCAGGCGCTGCTGCTGTTTATTCCGTTACCGCAGTCAGATGACAGCAACTTAGCCGCATTACGTGCGTTGTCATTGCTGTTGGAGCCGAGATTCTTCCAGCGGCTGCGTGTCGATCAACAGATTGGCTATGTGGTTTCCGCTCGCTATCAGCGCGTCGCCGATGTGGATGGGCTGTTACTGGCGCTGCAATCGCCACAGCTCCCATGGCAGACGCTGCTGGGGCACTGTAAACGCTTTATGCGTGAGATGGTCGCAGAAGTTGATTTGGTTACGCCGCAAACGCTGGCGGCATGGCAGGCTACCTTGCTCGACCATTGTGATGCCAAAGACAACGCCGATGCAGCCGTGCAGGGGTTACGCCAACAGCAGGGGTTAGCCAATCTCAATCGCAACGCGGTGATGTCTCTGACGCTGTCTCACCTGCAGCAGCTCCATAAGCGAATGATGCGTGAACGTCGCCGCTGGCGAATCATTGTGAATCAAAGCTGAAAGGCGATGTGTTTACCGTTTGGTAATGTGACATCAATGCGTACTTCGCCACCGAGTGCCGCAACATAACGTTTTAATGTCGAAAGCCGCGGATCATTGTCGGGATTTTCCATTTTGGCTAACGTGGGCTGTGAGATTCCCATTGTGCGGGCCAACTCGGTTTGCGAAAAATTGAGTTCTTCACGTATCTGACTTAAGGCAATATCCTGGCGTAATTTCTCAATTTTAACAGCGATACGCTGTTGGCTGTCAGGTGATTGCTTCTCTAATAAAGCTTTGTAATTAGACATGTTATCCCTCCATTTGCATTAAATGCCTGCGGTATTCCGCTTCGGCCATGCGAATCATTGAACGGTAAAATTGTTTTTGATTAACACCCGTTTTATCTCCAGCACACAACACTATGGCGCGACGAACGGGATCAAAGGCGAAAAACGCCCTAACAGGATTTCCATGGTGCTGGATACGTAATTCTTTTAGATGAGTAAGCTTGCACCCTTTCAGCGTATCGACATAGGGGCGACCAGGTTGAGGTCCCATTTCTGCCAAAATACCCATCATGGCTAACACATCTTCACGCATATCTTCACTTTGTGCGAAAAACCACTCATCAAAAACTTCCGTTGTTAATATTTCCCATATATCGCTATCCTATAGCTTATTTGCTATTAGTTAATTTATAGCCTTTAGGCTATGATTGCAATGGAGTATGCGATAATCCTGCGTAACTTTCACTCATATAAACCATTACTCTTTGATATTTTTGAATATATTTGAAGGTGACGCGCAAATCTCTTCACTATTCGTCAGCCGGGTTATCCGCGACACTCAATAGATTATCCCGATCTAAAAGGAACCTTGAGTGAAAAACGTTACCCGTGTTGTGCTGCCATTGCTGGCGGCGGCTGCGCTTTATGCGCCTGTTTCTCAGGCTGCTGCGATGCATTACGACCTCGATCCTGCGCATACCTCGGTGATTGTCACCTGGACGCACTTTGGCTTCTCGCACCCCACTGCAGATATCCCCAACAGCAAAGGTTCGCTGGTGTTTGATAAGGAACATCCCGAGCAAGCACGTGTTGATGTGACCCTGCCAATTACCCAGATTGATAGCCACGTTCCGGCGTTGACCAAAGAGTTTCTCGGTGCTGAGTATTTTGATACTGCTAAATATCCGTCAGCGGTATTCCACAGTACTAAAGTGGTGGCTAAAGGGGATAACAAGTTTGATGTAGAAGGGAATCTGACCCTGAAAGGCATTACCAAACCGATCACACTGCACGCCACGCTGAATCAGCAAGGGATGCATCCGATGGTGAAGAAGCAGGCGATTGGTTTTGATGCCACTGGTGTGATCAAACGTTCGGATTTCAAGCTGGATAAGTATGTGCCAGCCGTCAGTGATGATGTGACGCTGACGATCTCTACCGAGGCGTATGCGAAATAAACAAGTGAGTTAGATAGCTGACGCAGGCTGGTGCCGCCCTGGGGCTGGCGGTCCTCACGCCGCTGAAGCGGTACCTTCACTTCACTCGTCTGCCTTACGGACCGGTGTCGTTGGAACATCCATGTTCCAGCGCCACCTTTCGCCCGCGTCCTGCGGGCTCTCCTGGCATACTCATTCTGTTCAGCGCTGCGGAATGCCAGCCCCAGGGCGGCACCAGCCTGCTCCTGAGCTTCAGTGCGTGTTGTTCATTTTGGCTCCAGCACTCACTTGCAATAGTGCATGATTATTCCCAATTCTTCTTCTTACTGGTCTTACCCACGCCGGGATTGCAACTGTTGGTGGGATCCAGCTGCTTCCAGTGCGCGACATGTTCGCAGGAAGCCTGATACAGATGCCCGACGTTATGCTCGGCAGGGTACTTAGCACCGCGCTGCGCCAAATAGACTTTCACCGCTTCCTTAAAGGCTTTTGCATCAACGCCTTCCTTCAACACGTAATCCTGATGGTTCACATAACAGAAGAAATGACCGCAGCAGGAGTCGACCTGCACCTGCGCCGCCAGATTCGCGGGCAGCGTTAAGCGCCATGCGTCATCATTGCGGCGGAGTGCCACATCAAAGGCCACCAGACGCTCATTCGGGTTATAACCCAGCGCATCACAGTACGAAATGGTGCAACCGCCCACGCCAAAACGCACTAAGAAGGCATCGGCCGCTTCGCGTGGATCGCAGTGGAAAAAGTCGCCCTTTTGCTCGGCAAAAAATTGCTGCAATAACCCCTGTAGCTCCGTGGTTTGCTGTGCATCCACTTTGATCATCAAATGGTGCTCATACTCATCGCGGTACTTCATGATTCGGGGGGCAACAAAACTAGGTGTCAGTTGGTTAAAACATTGCAATGCACGATCAACAAAATTGCGCGGTAAAAACGGCACATGACTAACGCGTACATCCCATTTCGCTTTGTTGGCCATCATTTTGGGGATCGCCTGCGGGCCGAGTTTACGAATCGCCAGATACATATGTTTTGCGTATCGCACGGTTAAATCGAAGGCGTTGCGATGAATGTATTCAGCCTGCAACGGTAATTCGCTCATCTCGGTAAGCAGGAAACGGCGCAGTGCGACCAGTTCACGCTCATCGTTGGTGCCAATGTAAAAGGTGTCACTGCCGGCACTGGCTTCAAACGTGGGTAAGCGCACGGCAAACACCACCACTTTTCCCGCGCTGCCTGAACTCTCATGCAGATAGCGCAGGTCGCCATTAAAGCGCGCGGGGGAGTCAGCGCTGAGGTCGCGCAAACGATCGGCATAGTCATCGGCCCAGATTTTGCCCTGCCAGTCTGGCTGTTCGCCTGTTTGATACTGCTGCTCGGTCAAATTTTTCAGCATCGCTTCCGGTGTGGCACCCAGATCGATTCCCAGATGATTGACCATCTCCAGGCGGCCATCGTCATGGATACGGGCAAACAGCGACTTTTCGGTAAACGCCGGGCCGCGACGAATCAAGGAGCCGCCGGAGTTATTACAAATACCACCAACAACAGAAGCACCAATGCAGCTCGAACCGATCACCGAGTGCGGTTCACGCCCTAGCGGTTGCAGCGTTTGTTCCAGTTCGGTCAGGCTAGTGCCAGGGAAGGCGATCACCTGGCGTGCCTGATCGATCACCTGCACACCTTTGAGCTGGCGCGTACTTACAATCACCACATCGCGATCGTAATCGTTGCCATCAGGGGTCGAACCCCCGGTGACGCCGGTGTTAGAGGCCTGCATCAAAATAATGGCGTTCTGAGCCACACAAATCTGCAGTGTTTGCCACAACTGCTGCAAGGTTTGCGGTAGCACAACGGCCAAGGCATCACCGCGACCAACACGAAATCCTTTGGTATACCAGGCTTTATCATCGGCGTGGGTCAATACCTGCTTGTCGCCCACTGCGTCAGCCAACTGACGCAACATCTCCTGCGGGGTGGTCATGTTTTCTCTTCTTCGTCATTTATCTGCCGCGTTATTGGACAACCTGATCAACATGGCGTCAATCATTCAGCGGCACTATTAAGGAAATAACGCACGGAATCATTATCCCTTTATCCTCCGCGGGAAAAAGCCTGTGTACCGATAAAAATGCGCGGGCAATCACAATTTAGATCGAAAGAAATTAAGGCTGCACTCCGATTAAAAACGCTTACTGTTTTACTGCGTGAAATTAATATAACTCGATGATTATAAAGTTAATTTCACTCCTGTGGTAAAAATAGCTATGTGATTTAAGTCACAAAAAAGAGTGTTTAACCATGCTGTCAATCTTGCTGGGGATTAAATTCATGGCGAAAGTGTGATCTTCGTTGCAAATAGAAAATTCGTTCACCGGAAGAATAAATGTCAGACGCGCAGCTTAGGGAGTGATGACAATGAGAATTGGCATGGTGATCAGCGGTGGCGATGTAACTGGGATAAATAACTTTGTGTTTCAAATGTCACGTATGACACAAGCAGACATGGTGTTATTTAATGGTGGTATTCCCGGCTTGCTGGAAAATCGGCATCAGGAAATATCTCAGCGCGATCTGGTGGATTATGCCATCACATCTATTCCCGTGATGCAATCAGGAAGAACCACGCGAAAATTAATCAGGCCAGAATACGAATTGATTGCCAAACATCTTAAATCGCTGCGCATTGATGTATTAATTATGGCCGGTGGTGATGGGTCATTACAATTTTTGCACACGTTAAGCGAATTCGGCGTGAATTGTTTCGGCGTGGGCATGACGATTGATAACGACGTGTTTGGCAGTGATTACACCATCGGTTTTTCTACGGCCTGTGAGCAAGTCCTAAAAGAAGTGTCAAAGCTGAGAAATACCGGACGTGCCTTAACAGGGCGTGTATTTATGGTTGAATTACTGGGCGGCTACTGCGGAGAGTTAACACTGCAATCAGCGATTAAGTCTAACGCTGATTTCGCGCTAATCCCGGAATGCCAGATTCCGCCGCAAGAGCTGGCAGAGCGTATCACTCAACGCCTGTCGACGCAGAATAGCGTGGTGATCCTCTGCTCTGAAGGTTACACCCGTGAATATTCACCCGGTTTTCAGGGGGCAATCGATACACTGATTAAACAAATTGAACCGTTAATAGGGGTGCGAATTCGTAAAACTATTATCGGTTATGGCTTACGTAGTGGTGATCCCACCTGTGAAGAAATTTATCAGGGCACCATTATGGCCAGTGAAGTCGCGCGTTGTATTCAATCGGGGATGCGCAATAAGGCGGTCATTATTAATGGCAGTAATAGACCGATACCGATAGATCTCATAAGCATGAAAAAACGCCTGGTGGATACCGAAGGGCACCATTATAAACTTGCTAAACAACTGCATATTCTGTGAGGAAATAAGCCATGCTGAAAATACTATGTGTGTGTGGATGTGGTCTGGGTTCAAGTTTCGCAATTGAAATGAGCGCCAAATCCGTATTAAAGAAACTCGAAATTGAAGCTGATATCGATCACACCACGATTTCGGAAGCCAATGCTTTCAAGTCCGACATGATTTTAACGCAGAAAGCCTTTGCGGATGTCCTGAACGCGGATGCCACCCCAGAACAAATTAAGCGGGTGATTATTCTGAACAGGCTGACCGACAAAGCGGAAATTGAAGAGAAAATCGTGGCATTTATGAAAGAACGTAACTTAAAGGTTGCTAACCATGAATAGTGTGATCAACTTCCTGGTAAAAGACTTATTAGGGCAGGCGTCAATTCTGATCGCCTTTATTGCCCTGATTGGTCTGCTACTGCAGAAAAAATCCGCAGGAAAGGTGATGGAAGGCACCTTTAAAACCCTGCTGGGCTTCTTAATTATGATGGCGGGTATCAATATTATTGTCGGTACTCTGACCTTCCTGAATACCATATTCACACATGGTTTTGGCATGAAGGGCTACATCACCGATGTGGCTGCCATTGCCGGGTTAGCGAGCCGCGAGCTGGGTTCAGAAGTGGCGCTGACGCTGTTGGTGATCTTTATCGTCAACATCATCATCGCGCGTCTGACACCGTTCAAATACATCTTCCTGACCGGACAGGCGCTGTTGTGGATGGCGACTATCGGTGCGGTGATTGGCTATAAAGCGGGGCTGACAGGTTTACCTCTGATCCTTACCGGCGGCATCTTTGGTGGCGTCATGGCGGTGGTTATGCCGGCTCTGGCACAACCCGTGGTGCGTCGCATTACGGATTCGGATGACGTTGCGCTCGGCCACTTCTGCACCATTGGTTATTTGCTGACGGCGGCTGTCGCCAAAGTCGTGGGTAAGGGGTCACGCTCGACCGAAGATCTTAAGCTGCCAGACAACTTCAAATTCCTGCAGGACACCTATCTGTCGATGGCGGTGGTGATGGTGCCGATGTACCTGATCCCTGCGCTCGCGGCGGGCCCGGAATTTATCGGTCAGTACAGCAACGGCATGAACTATCTGATGTATGCCTTTATGCAATCGATTCAGTTTGTCGCTGGTGTGTTCGTGCTGTATAGCGGCGTGCGCTTGCTGCTGAATGAGTTGGTACCTGCATTCCGTGGTATCGCGATGCGACTGGTGCCAGACGCAAAACCCGCACTCGACTGCCCAGTGATGTTCCCTTATGCCCCTAATGCGGTGATCGTCGGCTTCCTGGCCACGACGCTGGGTTCGGTAGTCGGCATGCTGGTGTTTCCGATGTTTGGCCTGGCGATGATCCTGCCAGGACTGCTGACCAACTTCTTTGCCGGTGGGACAGCAGGGGTGTTTGGTAATGCGCTGGGCGGACGCCGCGGTGCGATGATCGGGGGCTTTGTCCATGGCCTGTTCATCACCTTCTTGCCTGCCATTCTGGTGCCGATGCTCGAAAGCTACGGATTTACCGGCGTGACCTTCAGTGATTCCGACGTCATCAGTACTGGCTTGGTCTTGGGCCACGCGTTCCAGGGCAACTGGATCTTCGTCGCCCTGTTTATTCTCTTTATTACGCTTATCGCCTGGTTTGTTAACGGAAAATCCACTAAATCCCATGAGGAAAAACTCCATGAAACTTTATAACTTTACCGATCTGTTACAGGTGGCTAAACAACGTGAATTTAAAGCGCTCGGCTCCTTTAATTTACACTGTCTGGAAATGTTACCGGCTTTCTTTACTGCGGCAGAAAAAACCAATAGTCCATTGATGATTCAGATTTCCACCGGTACGGCGAAATATTTAGGACATAAATTAATTGTCGATGCGATTCGGTCATTATCAGAAAGTCGTAATGTACCGGCCTGTTTGCATCTTGATCACTGTTCAGATTTAAATGCGATCCAAACGGCGATTGATGCCGGTTTCAGCTCAGTTATGTATGACGGCTCGCATTTACCGATTGAAGAAAATATTGCCAACACACGTCGCGTTATTGATATGGCGCGCCCCGTTCATGTCTCGGTTGAAGCGGAACTGGGGGCGATTGGCGGATCTGAAGACGGAAAAGAAGTGGAGATGAATGCGGCGTCATTTACCACCGTGGATGATGCCAAACGCTTTGTTGATGAAACCGGTGTGGATATGCTGGCCATCTCAATCGGGACCGTACACGGTTTGTATACCGGCAAAGCGCACATCCAGCATCAACGTCTGGCTGACATTACCGATGCCACCAAAACCCCTCTGGTGCTGCATGGTGGTACCGGCGTCAGTGATGAAGACATGCGTCTGGCCGTACGCAGTGGGATCGAGAAAGTGAACGTGGGCACAGAAATGAATGTGCAATGGGTGGCAAACTGCAAGCAGACGTTTGAAAAAGGCAAAGTGAATGACAGCGTGCGTAATTTCCTTGTGCCCGCTAACGATGCCGTCACCAATGTGCTGGTAGAGAAAATTTCACTGTTCCGCTAATCACGACTCTCTCATGACGTAATAACCTGAGGTGCCCTGGCGCCATTCGGGGCAGGAGACGCTATGTTTGGATTCTTGAAAAAAGGTTCTGATAATAAGAGCCAGGATTCACAGGAAATAGATCTTCAGGCAGAAACGATCAGTGGTAAAATAAGCGAGCTGGAGCAACAGCTCGCTATTAACCCGCAGGCGGTCGATACGCAAAAACAATTAATGCTGGAATACAATCGCGCATTAAGCATCTTTGCAAAAAGCCGCCGTTTTCGTCAGGAAATTGATCCGCTGTTCATCAAAATTGATGAGCTGCGCAATACCATCCGCAAATCGATTTAAGGAGGCAGTATGAGTATTAAGCGACTGCTGCAAGAAGCGAATGCGATTCAGGTAGGGATCACCGCCACGGACTGGCGTGAAGTTATCGCCCTGGCAGCACAACCGTTGGTCAACGGTGGGTACGTGAAGGATTCTTACCCAGAGGCGGTGATCGCCAATACCCTGACTCACGGAGCTTATTACGTGTTTGAGGAGGGGATTGCCATTCCGCACGCGCGCCCGGAAACCGGGGTACTGAAAGATTGTTTCAGCATGATCGTGCTGGATGAACCGATCTCCTTTGAGGGCAGCGACAAAGCCGACATCGTGATCATGTTTGGTGCGCGCGACAGCAACGCTCACATTGAAGAGGGTATTCGCGCCATTGTGTCACTGTTAGAGGATGAAGAAACGCTGGTGCGTCTGCGCAAGGCCAGCAGCGTCGCGGAGGTGATAGAAATCCTATGACTTCCCCCACTGAAGAGAAATGCGTGGTGCTGGTCAACGGTATTCCGGCATCCGGCAAAAGCACCCTGACACGTGCGCTGGCAGAGCAGTTTGGCTTCCCGGTGCTGACGCTGGATAGCCTGAAAGAACCGTTTATGGCCAGTTTTGCGCCGGTTGATCGTTTGCGTAATCGCCAGTTGGGCTGTGCGGCCTATCAGGCGATATGGAAAGTGGTTGGGCAGGCACCGACGCGTTGTGTCTACCTGATCGATGCCTGGTTTGGCTTCCAGCCTAAAGAGGTGTTGCAGCAGGGATTGCAGCAGGCGGGCGTCACGCGCGTGCTGGAAATGTGGCTGGCCATCACGCCGGATGAAGCGGTGGCGCGCTACCAGTCAAGGCTGGCGCAGCGCATGCCGGGCCATCCGGGGGCTGAGTACCTGCCCGAGTTGCGGAAGCTGGCGGAAACCGCACAGCCGATGGCGCTCGGGCCAGTACTGCAGCTTGATGCCAGCGATCCGGATATCGCTGCCGCGTGTGCCTGGCTGCAACGACAGTTGCGTTTACCGGTCAGTGCTCAGCCCGCGCTGTCGGCGTCAGGGTGAAAGAACGCCGCCAGCAGAGCGCTGAACTGTTGATCGTGCTGACGATCTTCAGCCAGCTGGCGGCAAATTTCCCCCAGTGCCTGATACAAGCGATCGGTGGCGAGTTCGCCCTGATTGAGCGTCGCAATCTCATCCATCTCCGCCGCCCAACGCCAGGCTTTTGGCAACATATCTGGGGTAGATTTGGCCATCCTCTGCAACAACGCCTGTTGGCTATCCTGCATCTCTTCACGCAACGCATCGGCAGCGCCCACTCTGCTGGCATTAATCAGCATCGCCGAGGTAAGTAACGTGATGCCTTTATTGATCCCGGCGTAGGCCATTTTTAGCGCTGATGCCGCGCCGTTTTCGGCACTCATCACCCGAACACGCAATCCGACTTCGCTTAAAAGCGTCAGTTTTGCCGCATGGGGGCCAGCAAACCAGAAACGCGGTCCCTGTGGATTTTGTGCGCCCGGCGGTAAACCTATGATGGCGGCATCGGCAAAGGGGGTGCCGGTGCTCTCGATGATGTGCGCAACCTGCTTAAGCGTTTCCGGGCTGATGGCGTTGCAATCCACATACAGCGGTTTGCGCACGGCGGATTGCAGTAACGGCGCCATCTGCTGCGCCCAACTGAGCGCGGATTCAGGGGGCAGAATCGACAGGATGATATCGGCTTCACATAACGCTTCGATACTGACGTCAACGATGTGCGCATCATGCGCGCGCTGCTGTGAAATGGCAGAGCGTTGGCTCAGTGGGGTAATCACGCGCGCACCGTGCTGCGCCAGCACGCCGCCCACGGCGGCTCCCATGGCACCCGGTGCGGCAATCGCGATGGTTATCATAATGGCATCTCCTGAGTTAAGACTTTAAGTGTGGCCTCATATGGCGAGGTCGCCTGCAATATATTGGTTACAAAGCATGTTTCGACAATGTGATGTCGCCAGCTTCAACCAGACTTGCAGAAGTCGACACATTCAACTTGATAAGGGAGAGCGTTATGAAAATCGATTTGCACGGCAAAACGGCCTTGGTTACCGCATCCACCGGCGGCATTGGTTTTGCGATTGCGCAAGGGCTGGCAGAGAGTGGCGCAGAGGTGGTGCTGAATGGTCGCAGCGAAGCGTCGGTGAGCCGCGCGCGTGAGAAGCTAAATGGATCAGTGGTGGGCGCCAAAATCCATACGTTTATTGCCGATCTCGGCAGTGCGCAGGGGGTGAAGCAGTTACTTCATGGCTTGCCGCCGATCGATATTCTGGTCAATAACGCGGGCATTTACGGTCCGCAAGATTTCTACGCCACTGATGATGAAACCTGGGAAGCCTACTGGCAAACCAACGTGATGTCGGGTGTGCGTTTGTCACGTGCGCTGTTACCCGACATGGTGAAGCGTGGCTGGGGTCGCGTGGTGTTTATCTCTTCGGAATCAGCGCGCAATATTCCTGCTGATATGGTGCATTACGGGGTGACCAAAACGGCGCAGTTGTCGCTGGCACGCGGCTTGGCCAAAGTTGCGGCGGGCAGCGGCGTGACGGTGAACAGCGTGTTGCCCGGTCCGACCCTTTCAGATGGCTTTGCCACGATGATGGAAGAGGAGGTGAAGCGCACCGGTAAGTCCTTAGAGGTGCTGGCAAAAGAGTTTGTGATGGCGCAGCGACCCAGTTCGGTGATCCAGCGTGCCGCCACGGTGGAAGAGGTGGCGAATATGGTGGTGTATGTCTGCTCTCAACAAGCCTCTGCCACTTCTGGCGCGGCACTGCGCGTCGATGGTGGTGTGGTGGATGACATTGTTTAGACACCAATAAGCCGAAGATTACCGTAGCGGCCATTTTGCACATCAAGGTTTTGTAGGGTGCGGCCTTTAGGCCGCACGTTGTCGCAATCGGGCGCACCAAGGCATGCCCCTACGACAAAGGTAACAAAAGCACCCGCATTGAAATTAAGACAAAAGTTTACACAGCAACGCTTGGTGTTTCTGCTCCCTATGCATAAAATGCCCGCACTTTTCTCTGGGGCGATGGCATGACCAAATCGGTACAACGCGCAAAATGGATTCTGGCACTGCTTTGTCTGGTGCTGGCGTTTTGTCTCGCCCAGCGAAGCTTCAATTTGCCCTCCGCCCCTCAGACCGCGATCAGTGCCTTATCCATCAATCATGTTGAGGATGTGGGTGGCGACAAACTCTGTTCGATCAGTGCTAAATCACTCCACGCCGCGACACCCATGTTGGACAGCACCATGCCGTTCCTGCTGATGGTGATGGCCTTACTCGTCACGCTGTTCCCGTCCCAAACGGCGACAGGCTATCAGCGTGAAACCCACTTCCCCCCCATTCAACGACGGCATCTCACCTTCTGCGTCTTCCGGGAATAACGCTACGCGTTCGATCGCGTAACCCTGTTATTGACTGGAGAAACATTGATGAAGATTTTTATCAGGAGTTTGATACTCCTGCTGATGTGCTGCGCAAGCCTGGTGCAAGCCGCCGATACGGGTTGGCTGCGTAATGCGCAAAATAGCCACGCTGAAGTGCGACTGCGCAGCGCCGATTTGGGCGACAAACAACAAATATTACTGGATATTCGCCTGCAACCGGGTTGGAAAACCTATTGGCGCACGCCTGGCGAAGGCGGCGTAGCCCCGGAGATTCGCTGGCAAATGCCCGACGTTAACGCGCAGTGGCACTGGCCAACGCCGGCACGTTTTGACGTAAGTGGTCTCACCACGCAAGGCTACAAAGGCGATATTACGCTCCCCATTGAGGTGAGCCACGTGTCAGGTGAGAAACTGGCAGGCACGCTCACGCTCTCCACTTGTAGCGATGTCTGTATTCTGACCGATTTCCCGTTCAGCCTTGATCTTAAGCAACCGGCTGATGGGGATTTTGCGCGTGATTACGCTCAGGCGATGGGGCAGATCCCCGCGGAAAGCGGCCTGACCGATCAACTGGATGCCAGCTATATGAATGGCGAGTTGCAGATCCGTGCACAGCGTCACGAGGGCTGGACGCAACCGGCGCTGTTCTTCGACTACCCGCAAGGCAGCATGTTGGCTGCACCGAAAATCAGTGTTCAGGGCGACACGCTGATTGCACGTGTTGCGGTCACGGATGAGTGGGGGGAAACGGCCCCCGATCTGCGGGGTAAAACCCTTTCATTAGTGCTGGCGGATGGCGGGATTGCCCAGCAGAGTGCATTAACCATTGGATCACAACCGCTGGCGACGGAGACCGGATTGCAAACGCTGTTGTCAGTGCTGTTACTGGCGTTGTTAGGTGGTTTGATCCTCAATCTGATGCCCTGTGTACTGCCGGTACTGGCGATAAAACTCAGTAGCCTGGTCCAGCAGCAGGGGCAAACACGCCGTCAGACGCGACAGCAGTTTCTCGCCTCAAGCGCTGGCATCCTGTTTTCATTCCTGCTGTTAGCCGCATTAATGACCGGCTTGCGGTTGAGCGGCCAGGCGCTGGGTTGGGGCATCCAGTTCCAGAGCAGCGGTTTCCTGCTGGCGATGGTTTTGGTGATGTTCCTGTTCACTGCCAGCCTGTTTGATCTGCTGCATTTTCGCTTACCGTCAAACCTCAACACCCGGCTGGCCACGCAGGGCGGTGAGGGGCTGCTTGGACACTTTGGACAGGGTGCATTTGCCACTTTGCTGGCAACGCCTTGCAGTGCGCCTTTCCTCGGCACCGCCGTAGCCTATGCCTTGACCGCACCGCTGCCTCAACTGTGGCTGTTATTTGCCGCATTGGGTGTGGGTATGAGCCTGCCTTGGCTGCTGGTGGCGGCATTGCCGGGACTGGCGCGATGCCTGCCTCGCCCTGGGCGCTGGATGGTGCACCTGCGTACTCTTCTCGGTCTGTTTATGCTGCTCGCAACGTTCTGGCTGGTCACCCTATTGATCCCTCACTGGGGAGAGACGTTCGCGCTGGTGCTGGGCGGAGTGCTGCTGTTCGCACTTTGCGCTTGGTTGGTTCGGCGTCGCGCGCTGCAACAAGCGGGAGTGGTGTTTATCACACTGACGCTTGCAGGCGCGATCTTTCTGATGACGCGCATCGCACCTGAAGAGGAAACGCTCTACTGGCAGCCGCTCACCGAAGCCGCGATCAATCAGGCGCTGGAGCAGGATAAGCGGGTATTTGTGGATGTGACCGCCGACTGGTGTATCACCTGCAAAGTGAATAAATCCCGCGTCTTAAATCAACCTGACGTGCGCGCCGCGCTGAAGGCCGATGATGTGGTGCTGCTACGTGGAGACTGGACGCAGCCCGATCCGGCCATCGGCGAGTTCCTGCGCCGCCGCGATCGTGTCGCTATTCCCTTTAACCAAATATATGGCCCGGCACTGCCGAATGGCCAAATTTTGTCACCGTTGCTGAGTCGTGAAGCGGTGATCTCAACACTCTCTGAGGCAAAAAATGATCAACAAATCCCTGTTACTGCCATTGATGTTCCTTACTCTTCCCGCACTGGCGGCGGCTCCTTTTACCCCTGAGCAGGAGGCGCGCATCAAAGAACTGATCCGTGAAACCCTGGTGCAGAACCCGGCGATTCTGGCAGAGGCGGCCGATGCGTTCGATAAAGAGGCCTCACGCCAGCAGCAGAACGTTGTCGCGCAGATGGTGGTGAAGAACCACGATGCCTTATTTAATGATGCCGGTTCACCGCGTATTGGGGCGGAAAAACCGGCGCTGACGCTGGTGTATTTCACCGACTACAACTGTGTGTTCTGCAAAAAGTTCGATGCGGATATCGAGAAGCTGCTGAAAAGCTATCCACAAGTGGCGGTAGTATTGAAACCGCTCCCTTATCGCGCTGAGACATCATTGACCTCGGCCCGTCTGGCCCTGACCGTGTGGGAGCAGCAGCCGAAAAACTTCCTCAAACTGCATGAACGTTTGATGGCGAAAAAAGGCAACCATGACGAAGCGAGCATTGCAGCGGCGCTGGATAAAACCGGCATTAAGCTTAAGGAACCCAGCAAAGCCAGTCTGGACACCATCAACCTGAACCTGACATTGGCCCAGCAACTGGGTGTACAGGGCACGCCTGCCACGCTGGTGGGTAATGAGCTAATCAGCGGTGCGGTGCCTTACGCGCAGCTGGAAGCGGCAGTGAAGGGCGCATTGCAGGCGAAACCATGAGGCGACTCAAACGCTGGCTGAGGGAAGCGCTCTGGCTGATGTTGATTGCCGGTGCAGTGATTTGGGGCATGGATTGGTTGCGCGCTCCTCAACTGCCCGCCGATTTGGCCCACCAGCCACTGACTGCACTACAGGGTGAGGTCGATTTGGTCGCACTGAGTCAGGAGCGCCCGGTGCTGGTGTATGTCTGGGCGACCTGGTGTGGCGTGTGCAAACTCACTACGCCCACGGTGGCCGCGATGAGCCAGCAAGGCACGCAGGTAGTGAGTGTGGCGTTGCGTTCCGGGGATGACCAGCGCGTTGCCACCTGGCTGGAGAAGAGGGGAGTTCAAGGCATCGCGGTAAACGATGAAAATGGCGCGATCAGCCAACGCTGGGATATCAATGTCACGCCAACCTTCATTGTGCTTCAGCAGGGGAAAGTGGTGAGCACCACCACCGGCTGGAGCAGCGGCTGGGGGCTGAAACTCCGTCTGTGGTGGGCGGGACAATTCAGCTAACTCTCTGATTTAAAAACCGGTCGCTATGAATGGCGACCCTACAAAATTTTCGGGTTCTGTAGGGCGCGCATGAATGCGCGCCAGGTTTCACTTCGCTCAGATAACATTATTAAAATGTGATGCCTCTCACACCACAAACGGCATTTCAGGGCTGCATTTCTGTGCGCTTTGATTAAAATGAAACGGTGTTTCAATTTAATATGAGGATGGATCATGAAAATCGCTTTGATGATGGAAAATAGCCAGGCCGCCAAGAACGCAACCGTATGGAATGAACTGCAAACTGTCGCGCAACCGCTCGGCCATCAGGTGTTTAACGTCGGCATGAGCGACGAGCAAGATCATCATCTGACATACATTCACCTCGGTATCATGGCTGGACTGTTGCTGAACAGCAAAGCCGTGGACTTTGTGGTGGCCGGTTGCGGCACGGGTCAGGGAGCTCTGGTGTCGCTCAACCTGCACCCTGGTGTGGTCTGTGGCTACTGTATCGATCCCGCTGATGCCTATTTGTTTGCCCAGATTAACAACGGCAATGCGCTTTCTCTTCCGTTTGCCAAAGGCTTTGGCTGGGGAGCGGAGTTGAATCTGCGCTTTATCTTTGAGAAAGCCTTTACCGGTGAAAAAGGTCAGGGTTATCCGCCGGAGCGCAAAGAGCCACAGGTGCGCAATGCGGGCATTCTTAATCAAGTCAAAGCCACGCTGTTGAAAGAGGACTACCTGGATTCACTGCGCGCGCTGGACCCTGAACTGGTGAAAGCGGCTGTAACCGGCTCACGTTTCCAGCAGTGCCTGTTCGAACACGGCCAGAATCAAGACATCATTCGCTTCGTGCGGGAACTGCTGTAACCACATCATATCAATTGCTGTCGCGGCGCGAATAATGACACCGCGACAGCATTTCACTTCTATGTCCGACTGGATTCCACCAGCATCTGGGTGTATCCGACCTGAGCGCGATTTCCCACCAGCGCATCGACACCCAACGTTTCCAGTACCTTGCCATGCTGCATGACGGCAACGCGATGGCACAGATGTGCCACGACACCGAGATCGTGCGTGACCATCAAATAGGTGAGATTCTCCTCTTGTTGCAGATCACTCAACAAATTAAGAATTTCAGCCTGTACAGAGACGTCAAGTGCAGAGGTGGGTTCATCCAGCAACAGTACGCGCGGTTCGAGGATCAGTGCTCGGGCAATCGCCACACGTTGACGCTGCCCGCCAGAGAGTTGATGCGGGTAGCGGGTTTGCCACGCACGGTTGAGTCCCACCTTTTCCAGCATGGCAATTACTCGCTGTGAGCGTTGGCCGAGACCATGAATATGTAGCGGTTCTTCAAGAATATCGCCGATAGAGTGGCGTGGATGCAGTGATCCATAAGGGTCCTGAAACACCATCTGCACCTGGCGGCAGCGATCGCGTGCTATGCGATGCGCCAGAGGGTGTCCAGCAATAGCCAATTCGCCGTCCCAGTGAGTGAACAGCCCGGAGAGGCACTTTAATACGGTGGTTTTACCCGATCCCGATTCACCAACCAGACCAAAAACCTCCCCCTCGCGCACTGACAAGTTCACATCGAACAGCACTTGATTACGCTGCTCATCTTCGCCAAAGCTGAGGTTGAGTTGACGCACGCTAATCATCTCGTTCATGTACGCTCCTTAGGGTTGTAGCCAGCTGGACTGACGTTGCAGCACCGGTAAACGCGAGCGGCGTGCATCCATATCTGGCAACGCTGCCAGCAATCCTTGGGTATAAGGATGTTGGGCGTGATCGAGTTGGTTGGCCGGCAAAGATTCAACGACGCGACCTGCATACATGACCAATACCCGATCGCAAAATCGCCTGACCAGATTCAGATCGTGGCTAATAAAAATCAGACCCAGCCCACGTTGTTGCACCAGCTCATCCAGCAGCGTTAACATCTGAAGGCGGACCGACACATCCAGGGCGGAAGTGGGTTCATCGGCGATCAATAGTTCAGGATCGGTAATTAACATCATGGCGATCATTACGCGCTGACCTTGCCCGCCTGAAATCTCGTGCGGGTAACATTGATAAACCCTTTCCCGTTCACGGATGCGCACCACTTCCAGCATCTCCATAGCTCGCTGACGTGCAATGTCGCGCTGGCCGGGATGATGGCTCCGCCAGGCTTCAGCGATTTGTTCTCCTACCCGCACTACCGGATTCAACGAATATTTCGGGTCCTGCATGATCATTGAAATACGCTTGCCGCGCACGGCACGCATCTGCGCAGGCGAAGCACGCAACAGATCAACATCGGCAAACTGCATGCGTTGTGCGGTAATGCGCGCACTCCGCGGATGCAGTTGCAGCAGTGCACGGCCCACCGTGGATTTCCCTGAGCCTGATTCACCAACAATCGCCAACTTCTCTTTGCCTAACTGAAAGGAGATACCGCGAACAGCCGGGGTAATTTGCCGCCCGTTGACGAAGCTCACCTGCAAGTCCTGTACATCAAGTAAAGGTGCAGCGTTATTCGCTGCGAGGATCGAGGATGTCACGTAAGCCATCTCCTAAAAAGTTGAACGCCAGACTGTTCACCAAAATTGCCAAACCGGGCACCGTGACGACCCACCAGCACTCCAGCATGTAAGTGCGACCGCTGGCGATCATCGCTCCCCATTCCGGATCGGGCGGTTGTGCCCCCAAACCCAGGAAACCCAATCCCGCTGCGGTCAGAATGATGCCCGCCATATTCATGGTGATACGGATAATCACTGAGGGCAGACATAGCGGTACAATGTGTTTCCATAAAATACGCAGTGAGGACGCGCCCTGTAGCCGCACGGCAGAAACAAAGTCGGCCTGGCGCAGTGATAGTGCTTCCGCGCGCGCAAGCCGTGCTATTGGCGGCCAGGCAGTGAGCGTAATGGCAATGACCACATGCTCAAGGCCAGGACCGAGTGCTGCAACAAACGCCAGCGCCAGCACCAGGCTCGGGAATGAGATAAAGATATCGGTGACGCGCATCAATACGCTGTCTACTTTGCCGCCGAAATACCCTGCGGTTACCCCCAGCAGCAGCCCCAGTGGACCTACGGTGATCGACACCAGTAGCACGATGTATAAGGTGATGCGTGCCCCCCACACCAGGCGGCTAAAGATATCGCGCCCGAATTCATCGGTGCCAAACCAGTGCTGCGCATTGGGCGGAGTGAGCGCATTATTCAGATCCTGGATCAGTGGATGATAAGGGGCTATCCAGGGGGCAAGTATGGCCACAATCAGCAGTAGTAAGATAATGCCGCCACCGATGGCAATCAGCGGATTACAGGCCATTTGCCAGAGGAAATGGCCCATGCGCGAAAGGGTACGGCGACAACGTGCCAACTGTTCACGTGTCGCAGGGGTATGAAACAGATCGAGAGAGACGGTCATACTTTGGTCCTCGGGTCGAATACCTGATAGAGCAGGTCAGAAAGAAGATTCAGCAACACGAAGATCAAGCCGACCACCAACACGCATCCCATTACGGCATTCATATCGCCCAGCATCAGACTGCCGGTGAGATAAGAGCCAAAACCGGGCCACGAGAAAACGGTTTCAATCAGCACTGCGCCCTCCAGCAAAGCGCCATAAGCCAGTGCGACCACGGTGAGAAGCTGTACCAGAATATTGCGGAAGGCGTGTTGCCAGATCACTTGCCACTCGGTGAGTCCTTTCACTCGCGCGGTTAAAATGAACTCTTGTGACAGTTGCGCCAGCATAAAGCTGCGCGTCATACGGCTGATGTAGGCCAGCGAATGGAAGCCCAGTAACGAAGCGGGCAGAATCAGGTGATTCAGTGCACTCTTGAACACCGTGATATTGCCGGCCAGCAGTGCATCCACCAGCAGTAAGCCCGTGCGTCGTGGCACAATACCATCAAGGCTGAAATCGACCCGACCCGCACCGCCTACCCAACCGAGATGTGCATAGAACAGCAGCAAACCGATCATCCCCACCCAAAAAATAGGCGTTGAGTAACCTGCCAGGCTGATGATACGCACCAGATAATCCACCAGGCTGTTTCGACGTGCAGCGGCCCACACGCCCAGCGGTACGCCGAGTCCGGTGCCGAGCACTATCGCCAGCGTGGCGAGTTCGACGGTAGCCGGAAAGACACGCAGGATATCGTTCACCACCGGCTGGCCTGTTAACAGTGCCATACCGAGATTGCCGTGCAGCAGGCCTTGTAGATAGATCCAAAACTGCACCCACAGTGGCTTATCGAAGCCCAGTTGATGATAAACCTGCTGATAAGTGGCGTGATCGGCATCCGGCCCGACAATTGCCAGTACGGGGTCGAGCGGCATGACGCGGCCAATAAAGAAAGTCAGCAGCAGTAAACCAAACAGCGTGACGGACACTTGCAATACGCGGCTACGCAAGCGCCGCCAGTGGCGCGGGGTTAATGTCATTGAGTGACTCCTGCCAGGCTCGCTGGCGTTTTCCACACATCGCGCAGGAAGGTGGTGGCAGAAGGGTGCGGCACATAATTTTGCACCCGATGATTCACCACCACCGAATCGGTCATTTGTGAAATCGGCATAAGCGCTGGAATTAACTGGTCATAGCGGCGTTGAATGGCGAAGTAATCCTGTTGCTGTTTTTCCGTGTCCCTTTCCAGCAGTGCCTGGTCGATCATCTGATTGAGTTGCGCATCGTAAAAGCCGGTACGCCAGCCCTGGAAATTTGTGAGGCGCGCACTGTCAGCGTTATTGGGGTTGTACACCAGTGCGCGCAGGCTGGAGTGGGGATGCGGCTCAACACCACTTCCGCCGCGTCCCACCAGCAAATTGAACTGGCGTTCTCGCATGGCACCGTAAATCTGATTGCCGGTTCCGGTGATGATTTTGGCGCGAATGCCTGCCTGCATCAGCGTGGATTGAATGGCGATAGCGATATTCAGGAAGGGCTGATCCGCCAGTACACGCAGCGTCGTGTCAAAGCCGTTGGGATAGCCGGCCGCTACGAGCAATGCTTTGGCGCGCGGTACATCGAGGTGATAACCAGGATCGGGCAGCGTTTCTGGCATTCCAGACTGGATTGGACGCTGATGCAGGGTGCCATAACCAGCCATCAGGGATGCGTTAATGCCTTGATAATCCACCAGATAGCGCACCGCTTCCCGCACTTGCGGATTGGCGAAGTGGCTATCCTTCATGCTCATCGCCAGATAATAGATTGTGCCTTTTTGCACTGCATCTATGGTGAGGTCCGGGTCATGGCGTAGCGCTTGTACATCGGGTATCGCCATATTACTGGCGATATCAATATCCCCTTTCTGCATCATCAAACGCAGGGTTTGTGATTCCTGCAAATGGCGGAATACCACGCGCGTGAGCCTGGGCGTTCCGCGCCAGTAGTCCTCTTCCCGGCTTATGCGCAGCACATCTTTAGCCTGCCACACATCCAGGCGGAACGGACCCGAGCCGGCTTCATGCGTGGTCAGCCAGCGGTTTCCCCAGTCATTATTTTGCGCATGAGCCTGCACGGTTTTGCTGTCCAGAACCACCATGCTACCAAGAGCAGCAAGGGAGTAGAGCACCAGTTGCGGATCGTTAGGCTTAGGCAGTTGGATCACTACAGTGTGCGCATCAGGTGCACTGATCATCTGATCCACATTGTCTTTGCTGAAGCCGTAAGATTTCCACACCGAAGCCTGTGCCAGATTGAGATGCAGCACGCGGCGCATTGACCAAACGGCATCTTTGCTGGTGAGCGCATTGCCAGAGTGGAAACGCACACCGTCACGCAGATGAAAAGTGAGCTGACGATTATCGGCACTGATCTCCCAGCGCTCTGCCAGCGCGGGGCGCACCTGAGTGAGTTGTCGAGGATCTAACTCCACCAATCCATCATAGAGATTGACCACAATGCCCACTACTTCATTACCCGTCATGGCGGCCGGATCGAGGGTAAGTAGATTGTTCATGTTCATGCCCACAATCAGCTGGTCGTCTGGCGTGGCGGCCATCAGCGACGGGCTACAGGTGAGCAACAGCAGCGTGGCGCACCACGCTCTGCAACAGCGAGAAATGTTCATAAGCAAAGTCCAGCAGGTCAGAGGTTTATTGTTTTTTGCCGTACTGCTTGTGTTCGACGCTTACCAACGGTTGAGCGTATGCGTTTCAATCCAGCTGAAATTGATGTCCTCGCCTAAGCCTGGGCGTGTTGGCAGATGGACAAAGCCGTTATCATCCATCGGGTCGACAAGGCTGTTGAGATAGGCTGGAGGTTGTTCATAATCGAGGAAGGGATGCAGCAGACCGCGCTCATACCAGCGGCAATTGCGAATCGCTCCGACCACCGCGAGACTGGCTGCGCCATTGCCATGCACTTCACAATCCATGCCGAACGCTTCTGCAAGATTGGCGACTTTCAGGGTCGCTGAGATGCCACCGACGCCGTTAGCACCTGCGCGCAGGATGTCACAGGCACCTGCCCGTACCCAGTCCGCACGACTGTGGTGTTTGCCCCCCAAGCTCTCTGGACCTAAAACGTCAATGCTGAGGTTTTCTGCCAGCCAGGCGTAGGAGGCCATACTCTCTTCTTCCATGGGTTCTTCAAACCAGGAGAAGTTGAGTTTCTCTAGTGCTTTACCGATGGTTAGCGCCTCGCTGCGGCTGTACCAGTGATAGCCGTCCAGCATCAGGGCGACATTGGGCCCCACGGCTTCACGCACTGCGGCACAGGCTTTGATGTCCATCATCGGGCTGGGTGCAAACGAGACGGGGGGCATCCAGGTATGCAACTTGATGGCCTGATAGCCACGCGCCACCAGCTTTTCCGCAAACTGCGCGTATTCATCGGGCGTGGACAAACCGCCAGCGAGTTCATCACCGCACATCGTGCTGCCATAAGCCGCTATTTTCTCGCGATAGCCACCCAGTAGTTTGTGCACCGGTTGTTTAAGCTTGCGGCCAATTAAATCCCACATCGCCTGTTCTATCGCGGAAAGCGCACGTTCCGTGAGTTGATGAGCGCTGCCACGTTGCCAATGCACTAAATCTTGCCACAGACGTTCGCGATCAAAGGCGTTTTGCCCGATCAGTACTTTGCGAAAGAATGCGTTCACCACATGCGGACGAACCACTTCAGGGGGGGCAAAAGCGTAGCCACAGTCGCCATCTTCGCTGGTCAGGGTGAGCAACGCCATTTGGGCGTTGGTTTCCGCACCCGGGTGGGAGTGTCCCGCACTGTCGGACACACGGTGTGTTGGATAAGTAAAGAGGGTGACATCAATGGCGCTGATCTTCACGGTAAGACCTCCAGAGCGATTCCATACTCAATGTGAGAGTTAATTAAAAATTAAAACAGCGTTTCAATTCGTAATTTAGCCTTCACATTTTGTTTACGCATTAGCCAAAGTGCAGGAAGCGAGGTCAATTAATTGGGCAATTGCATGGCGTGCTGTGAGCATTTTCACGAAAGGAGAGTGTTTTGTGAGCCATCCCACAGCGAAGCAAATCGTGAATGGATGTAAAAAAATGTGTCTCAGGGGCTTTTCATTTTGTGTCTGCCAGGTAATAGTGACGCCGCGAAATTTTAATAATAATCATTATCATTTGTACGGGTAGACAAAATGAAAAAATGGCTGTTAGCACTGGGGTTACTGGCGGTAACGAGTTCCGCTTCGGCAAAAGTCATCACTGACATTGCAGGCCGTCAGGTAGAAGTCAAAGAGGAGTCAAAACGCATCATTTTGGGCGAAGGGCGTCAGATGTATCTGCTGGCCGCATTCGATACCGCAGCGCCTTTCCAGCGCGTAGTCGGCTGGCGCGATGACTTCCCAAAAGCCGATTATGACGGATATATGGCGTATGAGAAAAAGTACCCTGAAATCAAAAAACTGCCGACATTTGGCGGGGCAAAGGATGGCACCTTCAATGTTGAGCAAGCGCTGACGTTGAAACCTGATTTGGTGCTGATGAATTTAGAATCCAAAGCTGCGACCGACGAAGGCAAGCTGATTGAAAAGTTGCAAGCAGTCGGTGTGCCGGTGGTGTTTATCGACTTCCGTGAGAAGCCGATGGAGCACGCAGAGAAAAGCATCCGTATCATGGGTGAACTGGTTAACAACCCACAGCGTGCTGAAGACATTATCGCTTTCCGTCGCGCGGAGATCGCAAAAGTCACCGATCGCCTGAAAAACTTCTCGGGGACACGTCCGAAAGTGATGATCGACCGTGCTGGCGGATACACCGACGAATGCTGTATGTCTTTTGGTAATGAAAACTTTGGGCAGATGGTCGAGATAGCCGGCGGGAGCAATATCGCGAAAGACCTGATTCCGGGCACCTTTGGCACCTTGAACCCAGAGCAAATTATTGCCAGTCGTCCAGATGTGGTGGTGGTGACCGGTGCTAACTGGAAAAATTACAACACGGTAGGCAAATGGGTGGGCGTCGGTCCAGGCGCAGATACGCAAGAGGCCACGGCACGTCTAAAATTGCTGATGATGCGCAATGCCTTCAAAACGTTGCCGGTGGCACATAACGGTCATGCGCACGCCATCTGGCACCAGTTCTATGACAGCCCTTATCAGTTTGTCGCGATTCAGGCGTTAGCGAAGTGGCTGCATCCGGATCTGTTTAAAGATCTCGATCCTGATGCCACTTTCCGTGCGTTTCATGAGAAGTTTCTGCCACTGCCTTATCAGCCAGGCTACTGGGTGACGTTGCCAGCGGATAAGTCGTAACTTTTCGACTGACATCGGAAAACAAAAAGGATTTGGCTAAATGGCCAAATCCTTTTTTTATGTTCGCAAACCGGCTGGTAACCGCGCTACGAACGGGGTGCTCAGCACTCCTCACAAGGCAAATCATAAAATGTGCGGGGTAATATTTCAAGTTTAGCTAAAATACTGTATGGTTATACAGGTGTTGAGTGACGGGCGCAGTCTCATTGTTTTCTGATGACTCCCAGGGGCGCGGATAGTCAAATCCCGGCAGGTTTCAGGTGGTGCTGGCCTGTGGCTTCCACAATGAGTGGCGCTCAGCACTCCTCACAGCTGTGCTCAGGCCATCGGCGGGTGGAGTCAAAGCCTCGATAGCTGAAAGGCGCGCTCCTGTCAGAGGAGAAGGAAAGTGATGGAACTTGTTCGGTTGCTCCTGGACCTGGTCCGGGTCGTCCTGCAAATCATCGTTGCCCTTTTGCAACTGACCGGTCAGGTGCACTGATCGGAACTTGAAACAAGGCGGAGCTTACCCCTCCGCCTTTTTTCGTGCGCATTTATTCCCGTCTTCACGTTGTACCCGCCTCGACCTGACTTACCGATTGACGAAATCCTCTCCACAGCACTTTGTTTTAAACGGCCATTTTTGAGTTGGTTATGATGGCTATCTAAGGTCAGGGCCTGAATGTGTTTTTAACCGCAGCGTGTGCACGTCATCACTGCCCGCTGCTGAACACGGAACTGACGAAAACATCATCGATAACCGAGTTTAAGGGATAAAAATGAGCCAACTTTTTAGCGCGACCCACATCGGCGGATTGACACTGGAAAACCGCCTTGTTATCGCTCCGATGTGCCAATATTCCGCCGAAGCGGGGCAAGCCACTAGCTGGCACCGTATTCACTTAGGATCGCTCGCGCTGTCGGGGGCGGGGTTGTTAATCCTGGAAGCCACGGCAGTGGAAGCGATTGGTCGTATCTCTGCCGGTGATTTGGGCCTGTGGGATGATAAGACAGAAGCGGCGTTGCAGAGCGTCCTGACGGATATTCGTGCATGGTCACCGATTCGCCTCGGCATTCAGTTGGGGCATGCAGGCCGTAAAGCCTCGTGCAGCGCGCCATGGCAGGGTGGCCATCAAGTGCCGGAAAGCCAGGGCGGCTGGCAAACGGTCGCGCCTTCCGCGCTGGGATTTGCTGAAAACGATGTCGCGCCAGCCGCACTGGATCTGACAGGCCTGGAACGGATTAAGCAGGCGTTTGTCGACAGTGCGCAGCGTGCTGTGCGTCTGGGAATAGAGCTGATTGAACTGCATGCGGCACACGGATATTTGCTGCATCAGTTCCTGTCGCCCTTGAGTAATCAGCGTCAGGATCTGTACGGCGGTTCACTGGAAAATCGTCTGCGTTTCCCACTGGAAGTCTTTACGGCGGTACGCGCGGCGGTACCAGCCAGCATTCCGGTTGGCGTGCGTCTCTCTGCTACAGATTGGGTCAACGGCGGTTGGGATGTTGAACAGTCCATCGTGTTTAGCCAGCAGCTGGAAGCGCTTGGCTGTGATTACCTGCATGTTTCAAGTGGCGGTTTATCACCTTTGCAGGCGATTGCGGTGGGGCCGGGTTATCAGCTACCTTTCGCGCGTGCCATTCGCCAGCAGGTGAAAATTCCCGTAATGGGCGTGGGTTTGATCACCGAAGCACATCAGGCGGAAGCCGTCGTGAAAGAAGGAGATGCCGATCTGGTGGCGTTGGGTCGCGCGGTGCTCTATAACCCGCACTGGCCGTGGCAAGCGGCAGCGGCACTCAATGCGCAGGTTGAATCACCGGCGCAATATTTACGCTCAGAGCCGCATGGCGTCAAAGGAACCCTGAAACATTCCTCACAGTGATAATACCTTTCGGGCAGAAACTATTTTTCTGCCCGCTGCCTGTTTTTTACCCGTTTAGGCTGAATTGTTCCCCCTCCAGGATTGTCGATTCCTTTGAATTCTCCCTTTCACGACATTCTCTTTGCCAGAGGGTGAAAATGTGATTATCAGCATAGCTAACTTATGTTATGAATTTAGCCTTAGAAAAAAATAATCAGGTAAGGTTTTATGTCGTCGCAAAAATTATCCAATAGCGTTCAGCGCATCCAGTCATCTGCAATCCGTGATTTATTAAAACACAGCAAAATGGAAGGGGTGATTTCGCTGGGTGGTGGAATCCCGAACCCCGATCTGTTTGACACTGAAGGCCTGCGGATCGCCATGGATCGTGCGTTAACCCAGGATGGGCACAACGCCTTTCAATATGGCTTGAGTGAAGGTGATCCGCTGTTACGCGAAGCCATCTGCCGCATTTCCGCTGACCGTGGCATTGATTGCACGCCGGATGACGTGGTCATCACTTCGGGTTCACAGCAGTCACTGGACATTATCGCTCGTGCATTGATCAATCCAGGTGATGTGGTGGTGGTTGAGCGTCCTACTTACCTCGCCGCCCTGCAGGTGTTCCAGTTGGCCGAAGCACAGTTCAAGTCAGTAGGAACTGATGGCGAAGGCATGATTGTGGATGAGCTGGAAGAGTTGGTAAAACAGACCGCCATCAAAGCCGTGTATATCGTACCGACCTTTGGCAATCCAAGCGGTGTGACCTTATCTGATGCACGTCGTCAGCAGCTGGTCGCGCTGGCCAAACAGTATGACTTCCTGATTTTTGAAGACGACCCTTACAGCGAAATCAATTTCACCAGCCAGACTTTCCGCCCGCTTAAATCTCATGCGCAAGCGATGGGTGCCAGCGATCAGGTGATTTATACCTCGACCTTCTCGAAAATTCTTGCGCCGGGCGCACGTGTGGGCTGGATCACCATGCCGAGTTGGTTGAAGTCATCGGTGGTGAATCTGAAGCAGGCAACGGATTTGCACACCAGCGCGTTGTCGCAATCCCTGACGCGTCACTATCTGGATACCGGTCGTCTGCCAGAGCAGATTAAATTGATCCGCGCAGCCTACAAGCAGAAATGTGATGCACTCTGTGTGGCGCTGGAAACGGAGTTAGGCGATCGCCTGCACTTCTATCGTCCGCTGGGGGGGATGTTCCTGTGGGCGACTTTCAAAGAAGCGTTCAACACCACCGAATGGCTTAAAACGACGTTAAGCAATGGCGTGGTGTACGTGCCGGGTGAGTTTTTCTATTGTGACAATCCGGACACTTCAACGCTGCGCATCTCTTATGCTTCAGTCTCAGAAACCAACCTGGCCCTGGCGGCGCAACGTCTGAAAGCATCATTACCGCAGTAATTACCTGACGCGATCCTGGCCGTTGGTGCTGTCCAGCGGCCAGGATTCAAACAGGTAGCCATCAAAATAGATGTCATCGACATCGGAAAACTCCAGCAGTCGCTGTTTCACATTCTCCAGATGCTGCCACATCGCCTGTTTGGCTGCGCGCGCGTCTTTCTTAATTAGCGTGGCGAGGATCTTTTTGTGATCATCAAGCCACTCTTTGCGGTAGTGGGTATTCACCAGATGCCGATGCAGCTGGCTCCACATCACATTGTCTTCACGCCACTGCCAGGATTGTTTAAACAGCTCCACCAACATACTGTTGTGAGTCGCCTCGGCAATGGCTAAATGGAAGTTGCGGTCGCCGTTCTCGCTCTCATTCACCGCGCCCGATGCCAGCTCTTTCTCTTCCAGCTCCAGCGCCTGACGCATTTTAATAATGTCTTCACGCGTGGCCTGCAAGGCGGCGAATTCGGCAATATTACTCTCCAGCAACTGGCGCGCCTGCAGCATTTCAAACGGACCTGCATCATTGCAGGTAGTTTGCACACCGGGGCGGGGTGCCGGACTGTCGTTTACCACATAAATGCCTGCACCACGACGTACCTCAATTAAACCTTCCAGCTCCAACATGATCAGGGCTTCACGCACCAGCGTGCGAGTGACATCCAGCAGCGCAGCCAGTTCACGTTCCGGGGGCAGTCGTTCACCCACGACATACTGCTTTTGCGTAATCATGTTACGCAGCATTTCCCCGACTTCCTGATAAGGGCGCTGTGCTGAAGCTTGTGTTTTCATAGAGCTCTTTTCTGCTGATTAAGGAATTTACCACGACAGCGGCGGCCATTCTTCGCGCCCTGCACTATAGCACAGGGCGTGATTTTCACCTTGGATTGAGGGTGAAGTAGCGCTGCGCATTGTTGAAACAAATGTCCTGCAACATGCTGCCGAGCACGGTTTCATCGTGTGGCACAATGCCATCCTGCACCCACTGCCCAAGTAAATTACACAGAATGCGGCGGAAGTATTCATGGCGTGTATACGACAGGAAGCTGCGTGAATCGGTCAGCATACCGACAAACTGGCTAAGCAAACCAATCTGTGACAGCTGCTCTAACTGGCGCAACATGCCATCGCGCTGGTCGTTGAACCACCAACCGGAACCAAACTGCACTTTCCCGGCAATGCCTGTGCCCTGGAAATTACCGGCCATGGTGGCCAGCACTTCGTTATCACGTGGATTGAGGCAGTACAGAATCGTTTTAGGCAGTTGGTCGTTGAGATCTATCGCATCAAGCAGGCGTGACAGCGGCAGGGCGATATTGTTATCGCCGATGGAATCGAAACCGCTGTCAGCGCCCAGTAAGCGGAACAGACGGGTGCTGTTATTGCGAATCGCCCCGATATGCAACTGCATCACCCAATCGCGTCGTGCATATTCGGCGCCCAGCCACACCAACACTGCACTGCTGAACTGTGCAATTTCCAGCTCGCTTAGCGCATCGCCATTGCGACGTTTCGCCAGAATCTGGTCCAGGACGCTATCGTCAGGAACCGGTGCAAAGCGCAGAATCTCTATGCCATGGTCTGATGCGCGACAGCCGTGTGCCGAGAAGTGATCGAGACGACGCAATAGCGCCTGACGCAGCGTATCAAAACTGGTGATTGCCACATCCGCGGCGGCTTCCAGGCGGCCCAGATACTCGACAAAGCCAGCCAGCTCAATCTTGAACACTTTGTCCGGGCGCCAGCTGGGGGCCACATCAATATCAAAGCTGCTGTCTTCAGCAATCTGACGGTGGTACTGCAAGGAATCTACCGGATCGTCCGTGGTTCCCACCATGCGCACTTTCATCTGCTGCATGATGCCACGTGCAGAAAACGCCGGCGTTGCCAGTTTCTCCGCACACTCGTCCCACACGCGCTGTGCCGTATCTGGGCCAAACAGCGTATCGGTGATGCCAAACGGGCGTCGAAGCTCAAGATGCGTCCAGTGATAAAGCGGATTGCCCAAGGTTTTGGGTACGGTGTGGGCCCAGGCAAGATACTTGTCAAAATCGCTGGTGGTTTTACCGGTGATCAATGACTCATCCACGCCTGCGGCACGCAACGCACGCCATTTGTAGTGGTCGCCCTCCAGCCAAATCTGACCGAGGTTGGCAAACTGGCGATCCTCGGCAATCTCTTGTGGGCTGAGATGGCAGTGATAATCGTAGATGGGCATCTCTGCTGCGTAGTCATGGTACAGGCGACGGGCGATGTCGCTCTGCAACATAAAATCGTCATCCATAAAGCGCTTCATTTTGACTCCTGATTAAGCGATGCAACGGCAGCGCGGGCACCACGCTGGCACAGCTGCGCGTAACACTGTTGTAAGGTGGCGACGAAGCCAGTATTAGCGGGCAGGTCATCACCAAATAGGGTTTTTACCGCGAGCAGGGCAGTGACGCGTGCATCGCCCTCGGGGTAGTGCTGATTAACTTGCTGCAGCGTGCTGGATAATGGGTCAACCACATTATAGGCTTCACCGCGCTCATCCTGACCCAACACATAGCGCATCCATCCGGCAATCCCTAACGCCAGATGGCGATAATCGCTGCCATGACGCAGGTGATGGCGTACGGAATCCAGCCAGCGCTGCGGCAGCTTTTGGCTCCCGTCCATGGCGATCTGTTGCGTGCGATGGCGTAACGCTGGGTTGCTAAAGCGCGCGATCAGTTGGTCCGCATACGCCTGCAAATCAGTGCCTTCAGGCATCGACAGCGTCGGCACCTGCTCGTGCATCATCAGGTTGATTGCCGCCTGGCGATACTCAGGTAGCTGCATGGTGTCGGCAATGGTGTCGCAGCGTCCCAGATACCCGAGATAGGCAAGAAACGAATGGCTGCCGTTGAGCATACGCAACTTCATCATTTCAAAGGGGGCAACGTCAGTGACAAATTGTGCCCCAACACGATCCCAGTCAGGACGCCCGTTGACAAAGTTGTCTTCAATCACCCATTGGCGGAACGGCTCACAGGCCACGCCGCAAGGATCGTTAACGCCCAGCAGTGCGCTAATTTCTTGCTGGGTCTCCTCCGTCACCGCGGGAACAATGCGGTCAACCATGCTGCTGGGGAAAGTGACGTTGGCGGCAATCCATTGTGCCAGCGACGGATCGCGCAGTTGAGCCAGTCCAACCACGGCCGCACGAGCAACGTGACCGTTATCACTCAGGTTATCGCAGGACAGCACGCTAAAAGGCCCAAGCCCGCGTTGGTGGCGCAAGCGTAGCGCTTCAACAATAAATCCAATGGCGGATTTTGGCGTGTCAGGATGCGCCACATCGTGCTGAATCAGGGGATGGTCGGCATCCAGTGCGCCATTGGCACCTTGAGTGCAGTAACCTTTTTCGGTGACAGTCAAAGAGACGATAGCCGTTTCGGGGCGAGCCAGTGCTTCGATAATCGCCGCATGACCATCCAATGCCGGGTGCAGCGCTTCTTTAATTGCCGCAATGATATGAACGTCATTTTGCTCAGCCCCTTTTTCCGTCACGCTGTAGAGCAAATCTTGTTGGCGTAATTGTTCCACCAGCAGTTTGCCGCTCGCTGACATCAGGTTGACCTCACAAATCCCCCAGTCACAGTCGCTGGTGGCGAGTAAGTGATGCAGATAAAGCGCCTGATGGGCGCGATGAAATGCGCCGCAGCCAATATGCACTATCCGTGGCACCAGCCGTTGATGATTCCAGGCAGGGCGGGCGACGTTCAAATCGCCGCTGGCAAGGTTGTGTTCCATGTAAACTCCGCTTTGACCTGGTGCGCATAAATGCGCACCCTACGAAAACCACATCCATTTTTGTAGGGTCACCATTTATGGTGACCACCAGGGTGCTAAATCGTTAGAAATAAGCGCGATGAATCGCCAGCTCTACGCCACGAATCTCTGCCAAACCTTTCAGGCGACCAATCGCGGAATAGCCTGGATTGGTTTTTTTGTGCAGATCGTCCAGCATCTGATGGCCGTGGTCTGGGCGCATCGGAATCAAATCTTCCTCCCCGGCCAGTTTGCGGCGATGTTCTTCTTCGGCAATCGCTTTGATTACCGCGAACATATCCACGTCGCCGCCCAGATGTGCTGCCTCATGGAAGGTATTGGGATTCTCTTCACGTTTGGTTGACCGCAAATGTGCGAAGTAAATGCGCGGACCAAAGCGTTTCACCATACCTGCCAGATCGTTTTCTGGCAGCACGCCATAAGAACCGGTACACATGGTGAAGCCGTTGGCAGGACTCGGCACGGTATCCATCATCCACTGCAGATCGTCGGCGTTGGAAACAATGCGTGGCAGACCAAGAATGGCACGCGGTGGATCGTCCGGGTGCACCGCCATGCGAATGCCCGCTTCTTCTGCCACAGGAATGATAGCGCGTAAGAACGTGGCGAAGTTTTCGCGTAATTTTGTTTTATCAATACCGTCATAGCGAGCCAGTTGCGCACGGAACTGGTCCAGCGAGTAGCCCTCTTCAGCACCCGGCAACCCGGCAATGATATTGCGCGTCAGGCGGGTTTTGTGTTCATCACTCATGGTGGCGAAGCGGTCAGCCGCTTGAGCAATTTCGGTGGCGGTATAATCTTTTTCTGCACCAGCGCGCTGGAGGATGTGCAGTTCAAACACCGCAAACTCGATTTGATCGAAACGCAGTGCTTTAGCGCCATCCGGCAACAGATATTCGAGATCGGTGCGCGTCCAGTCCAGGATGGGCATAAAGTTGTAGCACACGGTTTTAATGCCGCATTGCGCCAGGTTTCGCAGTGACTGCTGATAATTGCTGATCCACTTCTGATACTCACCGCTGCCGGTTTTAATTTCTTCATGAATCGGCACGCTCTCCACCACCGACCACACCAGTCCTGCGGCTTCCACGATAGCTTTGCGCTGCATGATCTCCTCAACGGACCACACGACGCCATTTGGGATGTGATGCAGAGCCGTGACGATGCCGGTTGCGCCAGCTTGTCGTGCATCGGCGAGAGAAACGGGGTCATTAGGGCCATACCAGCGCCAGGTCTGCTTCATGTTGTTACCTCAGTTAGGGTCCTGAAGATAAATCCCAAGACAATTCTTATATTGGTTGACCTATTTATCGGTTAGCGCACTGTCAAAAACCAGAGAATGCGCTCTCAGAGGCTAAAATTCGACTCTTTAGCGCTTGATGTCAACCTCACTGCTAATTTTGGTTAACCAGATCACAAATGCGGCATCTGAGTGGCGACCACTTCAAACATCTGTGTTTCACTCCTGGCGGATGGTTAGAGATGACTCACTGAAGTCGCTCCTCAACAACAAGCGACAAATTCTGGGCGGCAGCCAACGATATTTCCGGTTTATCGGTAGCCCGTGCATCAACAGCAGAACTTGTAAGCTCATGATGTTAATAAAGAATGGAGAACCAGATGAACCGCAGTTTGAATCCAGGGATCGCTGCAGCAAGCAGCAAACGCACCTTCCGTCATTTGCGCTGGTGGGTATTGGTGTTGTTCTTAGCGGGCGTCACCGTCAACTACATTACGCGTAACTCATTAGGCATTCTGGCCCCTGAGCTGAAAACCAGCCTGGGTATTACCACCGAACAATATTCGTGGATCGTTGGCGCTTTTCAGCTGGCGTATACCTTCTTCCAACCCCTTTGCGGCTGGTTGATCGACGTTATCGGTCTGAAAGTCGGCTTTATGATTTGTGCCTCAATCTGGGCGGTAGCTTGCCTGTTCCATGCAGGCGCGGGGAGCTGGGTCCATCTTGCTATCCTGCGTTTTGTGATGGGCGGCGCAGAAGCAGCTGCAACCCCAGCCAACGCCAAAGTGTTGGGTGAATGGTTCCCGAAAAAAGAGCGTCCGGTCGCGGCTGGCTGGGCGGGTGTCGGGTTTTCGATTGGAGCCATGCTGGCCCCGCCGATTATTTATTTCGCACATGCCTCATTTGGCTGGCAGGGCGCATTCCTGTTTACCGGCTGTCTGGCACTGGCGTGGGTGGTGCTGTGGGCACTGTTCTATCGCGATCCGGAACGTCATCCAAATCTTACCTCGTCGGAACTGGAGTTTATTCGTCAGGATAACGAACCGGCTGCCGTCAAACTGCCATTCTTTCAGGCCTTAAAAAGCGTGTCGAAAAATAAGCGCTTTTATGGCATCGCCATTCCCGCCTTTATGGCCGAACCCGCGTGGGGCGTATTGAGTTTTTGGGTGCCGCTTTATCTGGCGAAAGAACTCGGCATGGACCTGAAACAAATCGCTATGTTCGCATGGTTACCGTTCCTGGCTGCTGACTTAGGCAGCGTGGCCAGCGGTTATCTGACGCGTGTTTATACCAAACTGTTTGGCTTCAAACAGGTGAACTCGGTGGTGGCCAGTTCGGTTACCGGCGCTTTCCTGATGTTGTCGCTGGCGCTGGTGGCGATGACCAAGAATCCGTATGTGGCCATCGCGCTGATCTCGATTGGCGGCTTTGGTCACCAGATCATCTCCTGCATGTTGAGTGCGCTGGTGGTAGAGAAATTTGATAAAGGCCAGATGGCGACAGTCAACGGTATGCGCGGCTCTTTCGCGTGGATCTCCAGTTTCCTGTTCTCGCTGATCATTGGCGTCACTGCCGACAAAATTGGTTTCAACCCCTTATTTGTCGCCATGGGCTTCTTTGACCTGATTGGTGCGGTCTTCCTGATTGCTTTTATTGCTGAACGTCGCGCTCAACGCGCCTGAATAAAGTAGGTAACAATGAAAACGTTAAAGAATTGGTCACTCTCACATTCTGATCAACACCATGTTGCGTTAACCGTGGATGGCAAACACACGCTGAACCTGTATGTGCTGGAATCCGGCATGTTCCGCGTTGCCATTCAACGTCAGGGCGGCTATGCGCTGGACCGTACCTGGAGCATTGCGCCTGAGAGCGATGTGCCGTGGGAAGGGCGATCACGTGACAGTCTGGCGGGCTTTACTCTGCCAGGGTTCACGCTGGAAGAAGAGGGTGACACACTGGTGGTCTCCACCGATGTGCTGCGTGTCATCGTCCATCAGCCGCTGGCGCTAGAATGGCAGTACCGTGACAGCGCTGGTAATTGGCAACTGCTGACCTGTGACCGTCCAACCAGCGCCTACCTGATCAACGCCCATGGCGATGGCGTGGCGCACTATCAGCGCCGCATGAATGATGACGCCTACTACGGTTTAGGTGAAAAAGCGGGTGATTTGCAACGTAACGGTAAGCGCTACGAGATGCGCAACCTGGATGCGATGGGCTATAACGCCTCCTCAACCGATCCGCTCTACAAGCATGTGCCGTTCACCATTACCCGCCGCAGTGATGTCAGCTTTGGTCTCTATTACGATAACCTCAGCAGCAGCTGGTTCGATCTCGGTAACGAGCTGGATAACTACCATCAGCCGTATCGCCGTTGGCAGGCTGAAAGCGGTGATATCGACTACTACCTGTTCATTGGCAGCAAAGTATTGGATGTCACTAAAGCCTTTGTACGCCTGACCGGTAAAACCCTGTTTGGCCCGAAATGGAGTCTGGGTTACAGCGGCTCCACCATGCACTACACCGATGCCCCAGACGCACAGAATCAGCTGATGAACTTCATTCGCCTGTGCGAACAGCATGATATTCCTTGCGACTCCTTCCAGCTGTCATCGGGTTACACCTCAATCAACAACAAGCGCTATGTGTTCAACTGGAACTACGACAAAGTGCCGCAGCCGGAAGTGATGAGTCAGGCGTTCCATGACGCCGGTCTGCGCCTCGCCGCCAATATCAAGCCTTGCCTGTTGCAGGATCACCCGCGCTATGAAGAAGTGGCGGCGCAGGGACTGTTTATCCGCGATTCAGAAGAGGATGCGCCAGAGCGCTCGGTGTTCTGGGATGACGAAGGTTCGCACCTTGATTTTACCCATCCGCAAGCGGTGGCCTGGTGGCAGGAGAATGTCACCAAACAGTTGTTGGAGAAGGGCATCGATTCGACGTGGAATGACAACAACGAATATGAAGTGTGGGACGGTGAAGCTCGCTGCCACGGGTTTGGTCAGCCAATCGCCATCAAGCACATTCGCCCGGTGATGCCGTTGCTGATGATGCGTGCCTCGATGGAAGCGCAACAGCGCTTTGCGCCGGAGAAACGTCCGTTCCTGATTTCTCGTTCAGGCTGTGCCGGCATGCAGCGCTATGTGCAAACCTGGAGTGGTGATAACCGCACCAACTGGACCTCGCTGCGTTATAACATCCGCATGGGCTTGGGGATGAGCTTGTCTGGCCTCTACAACGTCGGTCACGATGTCGGTGGCTTCTCCGGTGATAAACCCGATGCCGAATTGTTTGTGCGTTGGGTGCAGAACGGCGTGATGCATCCGCGTTTCACCATCCACTCTTGGAATGACGATCACACGGTGAATGAGCCGTGGATGTATCCGTCAGTGACCCCAGCGATCCGTGCGGCTATCGAACTGCGTTATCGCTTGCTGCCATATCTTTACACCCTACTGTGGCAAGCGCACGCAGATGACGAACCGATGCTGCGTCCTACCTTCCTCGATCATGAGCAGGATGTGCAGACGTTTGCCGAGTGTGATGAGTTTATGCTGGGGCGCGACATTTTAGTGGCCAGCGTGGTTGAAGCAGGCCAGCGCGAACGCAGTTTGTGGCTGCCCGACAACCAAACCGGTTGGTACGATTTCGCCACGCAGCAGTGGTACAGCGGTGGTCAGTGGATTACGCTGCCAGCACCACTGGAAACGCAGCCGATGTTGGTGCGTGCAGGTGCCGCACTGCCGCTGAGCCAGCGTCTGCGCCATGTGGATGCACAAGCCGATGACCGCCGCACCTTGCAACTGTATCCGTTACAAGGCAAAGGTGTGTCGGATGGACTGGTGTTTGAGGATGACGGCGAATCCTGGGGTTATCAGCAGGGCAATGCGCTATGGCTCAACTGGGAAATGCGCAGTGATGCCGAGGCTATTCACTTGAGTTTCCAGCGCAAAGGCGACTATCAGCCTGCGTGGAAAACGCTGCAGATTGCCTTGCCAGCAGGGGAGTCGCGTCAGTTGTTTATTGATGGCGTCGCGGTGGATGCGGCAGGTGCACAGGCCGTGCTGGCGGACATCAAACACGCATAAGCTGCGGTCAATGTTAAGGTGCGCATCAATGCGCACCTTACGAAACCCGCTAATATGCGCGTAGGGTCGTCATTTATGGCGACCAAAAGCGTACCCTTGCATCATCAGTGTAAGGCGGCCCTCGATATGCCTTCTGACAGAGGGCTGCTTACGCAATCATCCCTTTTGCCCGCGCCAGTAAAAACGCGGTCACTGAGGTGGCATCCGTCACTTTCCCTTCCAGCACCCACTGTAAAAACTCACTGATTTTCACTTTACGCGCCGTCAGTCCAACTTCTTCCGCATCCAGATTCTGTCCCTGATAATGCAACTCGCTGGCGAGATAGATGTGATATCCCTGCGAAGAGTACCCCTGGGCTAATTTCTGATAACCGACATATTGCCAGCGGTCGGCAATCAGGCCGGTTTCTTCTTGTAACTCTCCCGCCGCCAGCGCTTCAGGTGACGCGCCAGGGTCCAGTTCCCAACTGCCTTGTGGCAGTTCCAGCGTGCGTTCACTCACGGGATAGCGATACTGTTCCACTACAAAAATGCTGTCCTGCTCCACAGGGAGGATCACCACAAAATCGTCTTTTTCGATTACCGAATAGATGCCTTCGCTGCCGTCAGCACGTTGAATTTTGTCTTCTTTTAAGGTCATCCAGCGATTGCGATAGATTTCTGTTGAGGCGAGGGTATGAATTTCAGGTTTCAAAATGGGTCTCCACGAAACGAATCGGTGAGTCATTGATTTAAGCGTACATTCCCCTGACGTGAACAGGTAACTTATCTGTTTTTTTCCATCACCTGCTTTAAGGCATTGAGAAATACCGTCACTCGCGCGGGCAACTGGCGTGTGGTGGGAAACAGTGCCCAGACGCCGAGCATCTGTGGTTGTGCATCCAGCAACTCGATAGCAACCAGTTCGCCTGCCGCCAACTCCTCGCGGATGTCCCATTCCGATAACTGCGCGATACCGCTGCCCGCAACACACAAGGTGCGCACGCCCTCAACGTTACTGCCGCTAAAACGACCCTCCACGCTGAGGCTGGAGATATGCCCATCAACCATAAAACTCCACTGCACCACGCTGGAGAGTCGCAGGCAGTTATGTTTGTGCAAGTCATTAAGCGTTTGGGGCGTCCCAAAGCGATGCAGATAATCGGGTGATGCACAAAGCATGCGCGGATTATCTGCCAGGCGATGTGCCACCAGGCGGGAATCACGCAGTGGCGCAATACGAATGGCGACATCGTAGCCTAAACCGACTAAATCGGTGACGTCATCGCTGAGCTGAAATTCAATACGCAGTTCAGGGTTGGCCTCCATCAGTGCGGGTAACAGCGGAATAATGGTGCGTCGACCAAAGCCAGAGGGTGCGGTGATCCGTAGCTGTCCTGTCGCGCCTTGTTGATGAGGTGAGAACAGATTGCGCGCGATCTGCTCGGTTTCCGCCAGCGATTTTGCGAAGGGCAGAAACTCTTCACCTTCATCGGTTAACGCGATGGCACGTGTGGTGCGATGCATCAGGCGTACACCCAGGTCTTCCTCAAGTGAAGCCAGCCGACGCGACACGGTCATCGTTGTGGTATTAAGCCGCCGCGCCGCCTGCGTCAGGCTGCGCGTTTGCGATACCATCAGGAAGACCTCAATATCTTTGGAGTTCATTTTAACGATTTCCGTTATACAGACGTATCAACTTTGGTCATTTTTGCTGCTATGACGTCACACTATAATGCGCGCTGACGTTAATCAGGGAACATTAAGTAGCACATGGCCGATAAACATTTATTTCAGAGCGGCACGTTAAATCGTCTCGCCCTGAAGAACCGCATCATGGTCGCGCCCATGACACGTATTTCTGCGACAGTGGATGGTGTACCGGGTGAGCGGATGAAGCACTACTACGAACGCTTCGCGCGTGGTGGCTTTGGCACCATCATCACCGAAGGGCTTTACATTGATGAAGCCTGGTCACAAACCTATGCCTTTCAGGCCGGATTGGTTAACAGCCAACAGGTTGCTGGCTGGCGAGCCATCACGGACGGTGTGCATCAGCAGGGCGGGAAGATCATCGCGCAATTGATGCATGCTGGCGCGATTTCTCAAGGCAATATCTACCGTAGCGATACGCTGGCCCCCTCTGCCTTGCAACCGCGCGGGGAACAATTGGGCTTTTATCATGGTCACGGCAAATATGCATTGCCGGCAGAGATGAGTGAGGAGCAGATCCAGCAGGTGATTGAAAGCTTTGCTGAGACTGCCGCGCGTGCCATTGGCGTAGCCGGTTTTGATGGCATTGAAATCCACGGGGCTAATGGTTATCTGCTCGATCAATTCTTCACGGATTACACCAATCAGCGCAGTGACCGCTGGGGCGGCGATATTGCCGCACGCTTGTCGTTAACGCTGGCGGTGATTCGAGCGGTACGTCAGCGCGTGGGCCATGATGTGACCTTGGGCGTGCGTATCTCTCAAGGCAAAGTGAATGATTTCCGCCATCAGTGGCAGGAAGGCGAAGCGGGGGCGAGGCAGGTGTTTGCTTTACTGGCTGAGTCGGGAATTGATTATCTGCACCTTACTGAATACGACGCGCTGCAGCCCGCTTTCGCTGACACTCTGTTTTCCCTGGTGCAGATTGCCCGGCAAGCCGCACCCAATCTGACGATTGTCGCCAACGGTTCGCTTTCCGACAGCCGCAGTGCTTCACAGGCGCTTGAGCAGGGAGCTGATTATGTGGCCTTGGGTAAAAGCGCGCTAGCGAATCCCGACTGGCCGATGCGCATCCGTGACGCAGCGCCGTTGCGTGAGTTTGATAAAAATCTGCTGGCGCCTTCGGCAGATGTTAAAAACTGCGAACTGGCTTAATTTCGCGTTGCAAACTACATAGCCCTTTGGTCGTGATGTTAGTCCGTTAAGCATTTGTTGGTCGCCATGAATGGCGACTCTACAAGAATTGATACTGTTTTTCGTAGGGTGCGCATTGATGCGCACCTGCATACAAATTCACATTGAATGGCATTAAAACCAAGGTGGTGATGCACCATGGCCGTTTCATCCTGCGCTTTTCTGCCGTGACAACCCGCTCAATGCCAGGCCCGCCAGCGCCATGACCACGGTCAAACCCACCACCGCATTCCATCCACCGTGCAGCCAGAACCAACCGCCGAATGAACCGGTGATGCTGGAACCCATGTAGTAGAACAGCAGATAAAGCGAAGACGCATGGCCGCGATTGTTGCCCGCCAAGGGCCCAACCGATCCGCTGGCGGCTGCGTGCGCGACAAAGAAACCGCTGGTGATCAGGATAATGCCGCCAATCAAACACAGCAGGTTGTCTGGCACCGTCAGTAAGATACCCGCCAGTAACAGCAGGAACCCGGTAATCAACAGCGGTTTACGGCCAAAGCGATCCGCCAGACTGCCGGATAGTGAAGAGGAGACAATGCCAATCGCATAGGCGCAAAAGATCAGGCTGATTTGTGTCTGGCTGAAATTAAATGGCGCGCCAGAGAGACGGAAAGTGGCGTAATTGAAGAGCGTGACAAACACGCTGGTAAGGAAGAAGCCGGTGGCATATAGGCGAATCAAGCCCTTATTGCCGAGGTGACTGAACCAGGCTCTGAGGTGAAAGTGAAGATTGAGCCCGGGCTTCCTCTCAAAATTACGCGACTCAGGCAGCAAAAGCACAAACGCAATCGCTGCGGCCATGCCCAGCACACCGAGCACGCCCATGGCGATTCGCCAGGAGGTGAATTCCGTCAGTAATCCCATGCCGACGCGCCCAACCATGGCGCCAAAGGCCGTGCCGCCGACATACAATCCCATGGTTTTACCGAGATCCTTCTTGTCGATCTCTTCAGCGAGCCATGCCATTGCCACGGCAGGCACACCGCCCAACACCACGCCTTCCACCGCACGTGCCGCCAGCAACATGTGCCAGTCAGGCAGCACCGCCGCGATAAAATTACAGATCGAAGCCAGCGCCATCGAGGTGAACATCAATCCACGGCGGCCCACCGCTTGAGAGAATGCCCCCGCCAGCAGAATTGAGATCGCCAATAACCCGGTGGTGAGTGACAGGGCCAGCGAACTCTGCGCTGGAGTCACACCAAACGAGTGAGTAAACGCGGGCAGCAGCGGTTGTACACAATAGATTAGCGAAAAACTCGCCAGTCCCAACATGAAAAAGGCGATGCCTGCGCGGCGATATTCGCTGCTGCCGCGGGCAATGCTATAGGTGGCAGGGGGCACGGAGGTGGCGGGTAAAGCAGTTTCAAACGAGCGACTCATGGTGATTCCAGCGTAACGAAGATTGCACAACGCTACCGCGCCACTTATTATCTGTCCAATATATAGCACTGCATAATGGTATCTATAAAACAGATGGAATTACGCCATATTCGCTATTTTCTCGCGGTCGCCACCGAGCGTAACTTCACACGCGCGGCAGCCAGACTGGGGATCGGACAACCCCCGCTCAGTATGCAGATTAAAGATCTGGAGGCTGAAGTGGGATACGCATTGTTTAACCGTACTGCGCAGGGTGTCGCACTCACTGAAGCCGGTCACGCTTTTTTACAAGCGATCCAACCGCTGCCCGCTCTCGCCGGAGAAGCCATTGCGTCGGCTCGTCGCGCGGCACAAGGTGACACCGGAACATTGCGTTTGGGTTTTACCGGAACGGCTGGCATGAATCCACTGATCCCAGGCTGCATTCGCGCCTTTCGTCAGGCGCATCCAGACGTGTTTCTCAACGTCATGGAAGCCAACTCGATTGTGCTGTTGCAGGCGCTGGCGAATCAGCAACTGGATATTGCGCTGTTGCGGCAGGAAAATGCCATCCCCGATAACGTGACGATGCAACTATTGTTACAGGAGCCGCTGGTGGCTGCACTGCCTGCTAGCCATCCGCAGGCACGTCTGCGCGGGAAGATTGCCCTGCCTTCACTGCGTGAGGAACACTTTATTCTTACGCCAAAAGAGAGTGGCACCAGTTTGCGCGAGTCAGTGTTACAAGCCTGCCGCCAGCAAGGCTTTACGCCGATGGAGGGGCAACCTGCGCCACACATTGTCTCGATATTATCGGTGGTTGCGGCGGGTTTAGGTGTGTCACTGGTACCCGAATCGATGCGGCAATTCAGCCTGGCGGGCGTGGTTTTTAAGCAGATTAAAGCGCCGATACCCACCACCGGATTAGCGGTGGCATGGAATGACCATGCGTTTACGGCAACGGCGCAGAACTTTCTGGCGCTGGTGAAAACCAGCGAAATTATTGTTTAAACGCCCAGCCTAATTTGCCCTCGGCAGAGATCAGCTTGTCGAGTTTCTTCTCGTTCACTTTCTTCATGGCACCCAGTTTTTCAGCGGTAAGCGGGCCGGCATCACTCTGGGCAATCACCGTGTCTTTCGGCACATCAGTGATTTTCTCGGCAATGGCGGTGATGGCGGCGCCATAGCCTTTACGGTCATGCAAATCGAAGGAAGTCAGCGGTAGCTGGGTTTCCAGCCATTGTCCCCAGTAGAATTCCAGGAAAGGCGGCGGGTTCTCTTCTTTCTCGAAGCCAATATCGCGCACGAAGTACACCAGTGAACGGTATTCGTCATCCTGCATATGCTTGCGGCCTAACTCTTTCGGTAAATCATCCGGAGTGATTTTCCCTTTTGGCGTATCCAGCCAGACCAGATGCGCAGCTTCCATCTGTTGCCAGAATGCTTTCATGCTGGTCAGGTTGCGAAAGTCATTGGTGATGCGCACCTGTACATGCGTTTTCAAACCGCCAATGTCGGCAAAGTTACTGAAGGTGTGATGACCATCGGTGAGATAGAGCGCATTATCCGGTGCAATCACCGCTGTCTTCATCGGACCAGGATGGGAACCGACTGATGCTTTACAGGTGAAACTGTCGAGGTCAGAGATGCGCGATTTACTGCTGAATTTATCCACGCCTTTCTGTCCCATACTTTCACAGAAATCATCAAACAGCTTTTTGGGATCGGCCTGATAGCGGTGCAGTTTGTAATCCAACTGCCGATACCCAATCGCCGCCTGAGTGGGATGCAATTGTGATAACTGGACCTGCACAATATCGCCCGCTTTAATATCAGCGGGCAGGGCGGCAGTTGCCTGCCCGGCTGACCACAACAGTGCCAGCAGTGACCACGGTGTTCTCATTCCCTTTCCTTTATCCATCGCCTGCATCAGAGGCGTTACGATAGCATTTCTGTCATCTTCCCGCTTTAGTGTTGTGCTTCGCGGTTGACCTGGTACAACCCGTTATCCAGACATCTGACCACATTGGAGCTCTCTATGGCACTCGCTGCTGTTCAACCGGCAAAACTGCAACACACTGTTATCGATCCCAGCGTGCGTATGCGCGAAACTCACATTGGTCAGCAATGTGAAATCCTTGCAGAGAGTTATCTTGAATACAGCGAACTGGGTGATTTTTCCTACCTCGGTGAACACTGTTGTGTTGCCGATGCGCAGATTGGCCGTTTTACCGCTATCGCCAACCAGGTGCGTATCGGTGCGCCTAATCATCCGATGGACCGCGCTTCCCAGCACCGTTTCACCTACTGCCCGGAATATTATGACAATCAGGCGGAACGGGATGCGGGATTTTTTGCTGACCGCCGAGCCGACCGCGTCATTATCGGCAACGATGTGTGGATTGGCCACGGCGTGATTGTGCTACCCGGCGTGACCATTGGCGATGGCGCGGTGCTGGCAGCAGGCGCGGTGGTCACGAAAGATGTGGCTCCCTATACCATCGTTGGCGGTATTCCGGCGAAAGTGATTCGTGGTCGTTTTACGCCGGATATCGCTCTGCAACTTCAGGCGATTGCGTGGTGGAACTGGCCGCTGGAGAAACTGATGGCGCATCTGGCTGATTTTCAGTCACCCGATATCGCGGCGTTCTGCCAGCGCCACGCGGTATAGCTTACATCGCCTGCTGTGCCGCCACCGCAGGGGGAGCGGCCTGCAGGCTTTTTTTGGCTGTTACAGTCTCTATGTAAAATCAATAAATTCATATGGTTAAATTATTTTCCTTGAGATTTGTCACCCAGCGGAATCTCAAGTAAACTCAAAAAACGTCATTTTTGAGATTGCTTGCGATGAAACTGCGCCGCCCGCCGACACAACTCATGGATCAACAGAGCAGCAATGACATAGCTGCTCTGCTCAGCCGTTACAGCGAGTGGGATGCCCGCTACCTTCACTTTGATGAGTTATACCGCCGTATCAGTGATGCGGATGAACGGCTGGCGCTGTGGAGTGCATTGAAGTTCAAACGGCGCAGTACGGCTCACCATTTTGTGATTGCCTCTCAGGAAGTGAGCGTCAATTTTACCACGCGTATTAACGCGGCAATCTCGTTGGTCGATCGCACGACTTTTGCACGTAACGGAGAGCCTACGGATGAGGATGCGGCGTCCTACTTAATGTCGCAATTAATCATGGAGGAGGCGATCTCCTCCAGTCAGCTAGAGGGGGCTGCTACGACTTCCCGGGTTGCGATGGAACTGCTGGCGGTGGGGCGTGAACCGCGCAATGAAGATGAAAGCATGATCATGGGCAACTGGCGTCTCATGCAGCACATTACGGCCATGGGGGATGGGCCATTAACGCGCGATGATATTTTGAACATGCACCATATCGCGTGCGCGGGCATCAATGATGAAAAATATCGGCCTGGGGAGGTGCGCAGAAACAACGATATTTTTGTCGCTGGTCGGGACGGTGAAATCATCCATCAACCACCGGATTACTCTTTGGTCGATGGCATGCTGCATGCCTTGTGTGCTGAAGTTGAATTTCTTGAACAGCAGGGCACCCATCCCTTGCTGGTCGCCTGCATCATGCATTTTGCCATTGGTTACATTCATCCTTTCAATGATGGCAATGGGCGTACCGCGCGCGGCTTGTTCTATCACCATCTCATTCGCCGTGGGTATCACGCTTTTCGCTATATCTCGATCAGTAAACTGCTTAAAGCGGCAGCGATTAAATACGGGATGTCCTACCTTTACAGCGAAACGGATGAACTTGATCTCACCTATTTTGTGCAATTCCAGTGTGATGTGGTGATGCGCGCGGTTAAGGCCTTTACTGAGCAAATCACCACACTGCATCAGGAACGTGCTCTGCTGGTGAAATGGGTAGAAGAAAACAAAGCCTTGGCCAAGGGCGAACTGGATATTATGGCGATTGCATTGCACGCGCCAGGTTCGTTATTGAGTGCGGCGGCGGTGAAATCACGGTTAGGTATTGCTGATAACACCGCGCGCAGTCGGTTGAAAAGTCTCGCCGAGCAAGGGCTGCTGAGGCCAATCAAAGAGGGAAAAGGGACGGTGTATCAAGCCCCCGTTTCACTGCGAAAACTCAAAGAGTGGCTGAATAAACGCTGAGATAACGCGAGCAATCGCAAAAATATGCATTTTTGAGATTTCTTGCGATCTGATTTACATCAAAGGCTGTTGGAGCATAGGGGCACTCAGCTCTGCTTCGACGGGCAAACCGACGTGCAGCAATACCTGGCTTCGATACAGTGCGTCGGGTTCCTGATGCGCCACTAAATCACTATTTTTCTCCACGTAAGTCAGGTTATTGAGCGATGAAAGACGCATCGTGTCGTGCTCACCCTCCATTTGCCCCATATCGATACAGCGGATGCCATGCTGGCTGAGATCGTAGGCCAATACTGTCGCCGTTGGGCCCAGTGACATCAACACCATATCGAAATCACGCGCATGAGATAGCACGGAACAATAGAGATCGTTATAAACAGAGAAGGCATGACGATTCAGCGTGGTAATGCGTTTGACTTCCAGCGCACCTGCCAGTAATTCGTTTCCAGGTTCTAAATGTGAATGTTTGCCTTCAACGATCAGTATTTTCTTATTTTTGAATAGCTTTTTAAACTTATTGAATATCGGGTTTTGGTCTTGACCTTTAAGCAGGGTATAAGAACCTGTTACCGAGGTATTACCGTATTGGTACTCTTTTTTTAATAAGTTTTCATAGTGGCGGAAGAAAAAGGCTTTATGGAAAAACCAAAACAGGGCCGAACCGAAGCCAATATTATCTGAACCACGTAACGCATCCGGTAAACAAACTAAACAAGGATTATTCGGTTGCGTTGCCCGACGCAGTATCTCTTTCAGGCGAATTGACAATCTTTCATCCCAGGGCTGATAACTTTGGCTGTTAAATAGCGTCATCTCCAGTTCCCCTGCACCATAGCGGCTTAATGAGAGTTTGTCATTGCTGAGCAGCAGGTCAATGGTCTGTTCCGCGGATAAGACCTTATACTGCTTAGCCCGCGCATTGGCGGCTGGAAACATCAATGCTGCATGTGAGAGTTTGAAAGTGAAGCGTAATTTTTGATAAAAATTTTCTGCGCTGATCATAATAAGCCTTCTTGTTATTAGCGGCCTTGCCGCAGTGCAGTCGCGTGATTTATATCACGCTCTATTGGCAATATCAGGCTGGGTAAATTCTTAAAATAAATCGACTTGGAAGCTGCTAATCAATATGAGGGGAGTGAAGTTTGTTGGTGTGAAATGAAAAGGTTATTAAAAGCGCGTTATTATCGCCACTGCGTCGATTTTTGCCAGGAATAATCGCAGTGGCGGTCTAATAAAAGGTTAAATCATTTCATTAGATCTTATTGATGAAAGCGATTGGCGGGTTTAGCCAATCCCAAACGATCTCTTAATGTGCCTGCGGAATAATCCTGTCTGAACACCCCGGCATCCTGTAAACGCGGTACCACTTCGCTGAGGAACAGGTCTTCGTTTTCATCAATGTAAGTCGGGAGAATAACGAAGCCATCACAGGCTTGCTGTTGATACCAGTCAATCATCTGTTGCGCGATGTCATCAGCAGTACCTGTCGGTGAAGGGAACGACAAACTCTCAGCATAGCGTTTAGCCATTTCACCTAAGGTCAGATTCTGCTCAATGGCGCTAGCTATCACATACTGGAAACGGCCTTTGCTGCCAGTGATCTGCTCGCGTAGGTCTGGCACCGGTCCATCGACTGGATACTGTGATAAATCGATATTCATGCTGGCGGAGACAAAACTCAGCCCTGATTCCACTGTGATCAGGGATTTCAGATACTCAGCACGATCGCGGGCATCATCTTTGTTGTAACCGACAATCGGCACTAATCCCGGCAGAATGCGGAGTTGACCGCGTTGGCGCTGATAATGTTCTGCGCGTTGCTTGAGGGTTTGATAGAACTGCTGCGCACGCTCACGGTTGGGTTGCACCACAAACAGCATTTCTGCGTGCTGCGCGGCCAAATCAATAAAGGCATCGGAAACGCCCGCCTGGATCACCACCGGATGCCCCTGCGGCGGGCGGGGAAGATTGAGCGGCCCCTGTACCTCAAAGGATTCGCCCCGATGGTCGACACGATGAAAGCGGGCGGGATCGGCAAAGCGTGCACTGTTTTTCTCCACCACCAGCGCATCTTCTTCAAAGCTGTCCCACAGCGCTTTCATCACATCGATGAACTCTGCCGCACGGCGGTAGCGATCCTCATGGCTAAAATGCTGGCTGCGACCAAAGTTACGCGCTTCAGCATGCGTTAATGACGTCACTACATTCCATGCGGCGCGCCCACCGCTGATGTGGTCGATATTGGCCAGTTGGCGCGCGGTAGTGTAGGGATCGGAATAGGAGGAGGAGACCGTACCGCCCAGGCCGATGCGATCGGTGACTGCCGCCAACGCCGCCAACAGTGTCAGCGGCTCCGACCAGCCAACCTGTCGGTGTTGCACGGTGTGCGCCAGATGCCCGCCATAGACATCATCGATTGCCAGCTTGTCGGCAACAAAAATCATATCGAGTTTTGCCGCCTCCGCACGCTGCGCGATTTTACGGTACAGCGGCCAGTTACTTCCCCCGGTGGTGGCTGCGCGCGGATGTCGCCAGCCGCCCTGATGAATACCGGAATCCAGATACAGCGCCAGGTTCATCATGGTCGAGCCGCTCCCTGTGGATTAAAAAACGATGCATCAACCAAGGTGCCGGCTTGCAAGCCTGGTTTAATCAATCCACTGCGCGCAAAGGTATCTATGGCGGCTTGTTGGCGCTGTGCAATCAGCGCGTAATCTTCCACCGGCGCATTATTCTCCCGTTGTACTTTGCTCAGTGCTACCGCGTCTGGCAGACGCAGCAGTGAGGCAATTCCGCTGGCATAGGCTTGCGGATGTGCAACGCCCCACGCACGTGCACGAATCAAGCGCTGGCGAAAATCGACCAATGCGGCACGCTTACTGTTGATGGCGCTATCGGTTGCCACCAGATAGTTCGACACGGGCGCATCTTTGCCGTCAATGGCGATGCGATCACCTGATTGCGCCACGGCAAAGGAGACGTACGGTTCCCAGGTTGCGACGGCATCGACAGCCCCATTATCCAGTGCCAGTGTGGCTTCTGCTGGGGTAGTGAAGACAAAGTTCACACTGTCATCCGGCAATCCCGCCTGATGTAGCGCGCTGAGCATCATATTTTGCCCCGACGAGCCTTTGACCGTGGCCACTTTCTTTCCTTTTAAATCAGCAACGGTATGGATTGCACTGTTTGCCTTCACAAGCAGACCGTTGCCTAGATATTGCGAAGCTTGTATCGCGCGAATTTTTGCCCCTGCGGCCACCGCGAAGGCCAGTGGGCCATCACCGACCAATCCTGCGTCCAGATGTTGTGAGTTAAGCGACTCCAGCAGTGGAGCAGCGTTGGGGAACTCATACCATTTGATTTCATAAGGCAGGTTGTTAAGTTCGCCTGCTGCAGACATCACGGCACGCGCGTTTCCTTTTTGGTCACCGATCACCAGTTCGGTACTGGCGGCATGTGCAGTCATAGTGATGGCAAGCAATGCACTGGCGATAAACGTAAATTTCATGATGTTTCCCTGAGAAAAAGAAAACAGCGTAAGTTTTCCACTACAGCAGGCGTAGTAACAATTCCGCACATCGATATGCGTAACACGCAAAAACCGGGGTTGCTGCGAAACTGACCGTGCGGTGTTATCAAAAAATGCGATTTATCCTCACTAATGATTAATTCTCTCTACGAAAAATAAAACGTGATTTCAGTCACACTATGGCCGCAGCGCGATTTGTCAGTGATAAGCCAGGCTACATTCATAAGCGGAGCTAACGACACACTCAGCAACGGGTTTTTACTGTTCGATAACGTACGTTAAAATTTTGTTGAAACTGTGTAGGTTTATTTTGGGTGGATATTGATGAAAAACGTTGAGGGATTGGCATGGTTAACAAACTAACCAGCATCGTGCTTGCGATTCTGGCATTAGCGCTGCTCTATATGGGTGGGAAATTGCTGATGTTAGGCGGGAGTGCGTTCTATGCGCTGATGGCGGTGGGTTTACTGATTACCGCGATTTTACTGTTCAGAAACCAGCGCAGCGCGTTGGCACTGTACGCGGTGCTGATGTGGATTACACTGGCCTGGATTATCTGGGAAGTGGGATTTGATAAATGGCAATGGATCCCGCGCGGCGATCTGTTTGGTGTCATCGGCCTGTGGCTGGCTATGCCGTGGGTGGTCAAACCGCTGTATCAAGGTCAGCGCCGTTTCCACACCTTCCTGGGTGGCACGGTGATCGTGATGATTGTCGTCGTGATCGGCCTTTGTTTCTACGACCCGCTGCCGCAGGCAGGCACTATCACGAATGCGCGTGAGCAGACCAGCGAGCAGGGCGCAGCCAATGACTGGAGCGCATACGGTGGCACCACAGATGGCCAGCGTTTCTCTTCGCTGAATCAAATCACTAAAGACAACGTGAAAGATCTTGAGGTTGCCTGGACTTATCACACGGGCGATCTGCGTCAGGATGCGGATGCGACGGAGTACACCTTCGAAGCCACGCCGGTGAAAGCCAATGGCATGCTTTATTTCTGCACCCCGCACAATGAGGTTCACGCGCTTGACCCAGAAACCGGCGCCGTGAAGTGGAAATACACGCCCAACAAAGATCGTTCTTATCTGCAGCAGCACCAAACCTGCCGTGGCGTGAGCTATTACGAGCAAAGCCCGGTTGCAGCACAAGATTCCGCTGCGACACCGGCAATTTGCCGTAAGCGTATTTTCAATGCCACCACGGATGCACAACTGATTGCGCTGGATGCTGATACTGGCAAGCCTTGCGCTGATTTTGGCGCTAATGGCGTCGTTGATCTGCATGCCAACATGGGTGAAGTGCGTCCACATGCGCTCATGCAAACTGCAGCACCGCTGGTGGCAGGTAAGCTGGTGATTGTCGGTGGTTCCGTGATGGACAACGGCTTCAACAGTGGTAACCCTTCGGGCGTGATCCGTGCTTATGACGCTGAAACCGGGCGTTTGGTCTGGAACTTCGATCCGGCCAACCCGGAGAATACGGCGCCTGTTGCGGCAGGACAGAACTATCCGCAGGATACGCCAGTTGCCTGGGGTACGCTGAGTGCAGATCTGAAAAATGGTCTGGTCTATGTGCCATTTGGTAACGCGTCTCCGGATGAAGTGGGTATCGAGCGTGATGCCAACAGCAACACCGAAAAGTTCCGTGATGCCTTAGTGGCACTGGATCTGCAAACCGGTGCGTTCAAATGGCGTTATCAGAGTTCTAACCACGATCTGTGGGACCGTGATAACCCATCACAGCCGTCCTTGTTGGATATTGATTACCAAGGCCAAAAACAGCCTGTGGTGATCCTGCCGACCAAAACCGGCAACCTGTTTGTGCTGAACCGTTTGACAGGGCAGCCGGTGTATCCGGTGAATCAAGTCAAGGTGTCGACCGAAGGTGGTGTACCCGGTGAGAAATTTGCCGCCACGCAGCCGGTGTCCAGCCTGAACTTCATTCCTGATGCGCTGACTGAGAAATCCATGTGGGGCATCACACCGTTTGACCAGATGTCATGCCGCATGGACTTCCGTTCGCTGCGTTATGATGGCAACCCGTGGACGCCAGCAACCGAAGCCGGTTCGCTGATCTTCCCTGGCAACATTGGTGTGTTCAACTGGGGTTCCGTTGCGGTTGATCCGCAGCGCCAGATGTTGATTGCTGCACCGGTTCGTTTGGCTTACAAATACAACCTGATCAAACGTACGCCGCAGACCGAAACTCAGCGCTTGTTCACCAAAGATGGCCAGCCTTACTGGAACGAAAACTTCCAGGGTGATTACGCCATTCACATTCAGCAGTTGGCTTCTGGCCTCGGCATTCCGTGCATCGCGCCACCTTGGGGTCGTATGGTGGGTGTGGATCTGAAAACCGGTAAAACCGAGTGGTTACGTCGTGTTGGCGTTACCAAAAACCTGAAAACCAGCTTCCTGCCGGGCCGTTTCCCAATTGGTTTCCCAATGGGCATGGTTGCGCACGGTGGTCCTCTGCTCACCGCGGGTGATCTGGTGTTCCATGGCGCTACCGCGGATAACTTCTTCCGCGCCTACGACAGCACCACCGGTGAGCTGTTGTGGCAGACTGAACTCAGCGCTGGCGCACAAGCCACGCCATCAACCTTTATGGGTAAAGATGGTAAGCAGTATGTGGTGATTGCAGCAGGTGGTCACGGCTCGCTCGGTACCCAAGCGGGTGACAGCGTGGTCGCGTTCCGTCTGAAGTAATAAAGCAGTATTGAACCAGGGCGCACTCCGGTGCGCCCTTTTTTGTTTAGCGTTTTGCGCGAGGAACGGTGGTTAATTTCAGCGTGATGAACCCTGTGGGTCGGTAAGTTCCCAATATCTATAGGCTCGCGTGATCTCCAATGAGGAGCTCAGTAGCAGCTTAGGCAGCGTCCATTCGTTGAACATCTGTTGATTGCGTTGACGATGACTGCGCGCAGTCAGAAGCAGGTAGCGCGTCATTTCCCAAGTCAAATGCTCACGCTGGTTAGCGGGCACAACGCCACCGATGCGTTGGGCATCAAACAAAGTGCGACGCAAGTAGCGCATAAATCGCTGGGTGGGTGGGAGGTCAAGCAGAATAAGGCCGCTGGCACGGGTTAATCGATCGGGAAGGGTGCGAACATAATTCCCGTCCATTACCCAGCTTTCTCCGGAGATAGCGTTAAGGTGTAATTCGCGAAATTCAGCTTCTTCGCGCGCTTGCCACTGCGTATCAGGAAAGTGATAAAGCTGATCAAGGTGAATGATGGGCCGCTTCACTTTGCTGGCAATAGCTTGGGCCAGTGTCGACTTTCCGCTGTTTGAAGGTCCAAGAATACAAATGCGTGGGCCCAATTCATTTAATGAAATCATGTTGAAAATCCCTTTAAGGTCATGGCCAGCTGCACCAAATTACTGATGGAGAAGAAAATCAGCACGATGCCGCCGCCGAGATTAATGGCGATGGCGAGTTTGCGCATATTGATCAACCGTGCCGACGTCATCAGCGTAAAACAGATAATCATCAGCCACAGGCTCATAATGGCGACATGAATGGATGCCAATAACAGGTAGTGCGCTAAGGCATGTTCACGACCGGCAAATTGCGACACCACGGTGAGATAAAGCATCACGGCCTTTGGATTGAGCACATTTGCCAGCCAGGCATCTTTGATTCCGATGCGGGTGCTGCGATGTGAGGCAACAGGCCGGGCAATGTGGCCCCCGCGCCGCAACAACTGAAGACCCAGCCACAGTAAATACACCGCGCCGGCCACGCTCAGCAAATTAAAAATGATCGGTGAACGTAACAGCAGGGCGCTGATGCCAAGGCCGATCAACAGCGCATGCGTATAGATGCCAAGCGCCGTACCGATGATGATCGATGCCAGCCCGCGAGAGCCAGCAACCAGGGTGTTATTCATCGCCAGAGTAAAACTCGCCCCCGGTGACAGGGCCACCGGTAGGATCGCAATAATAAAGGCCAGCAGGTGCAGATTCATCGGCTTAACAGCGAAAAAAGGTTTAATAATTTTGAATATGATTATGGTGTAAAGCAATATGGTTGCGGAAGCTTTCGTCTAAACCCATGAAATAACATAAAGGATTATCATGACCATCGCCTGCCTGCATACGGCCGCCAGTAATATCGCTCTGTTCGATGACGCTGCACAGACACTGAGATTGCCCGCCACCGCACTCAGCCATATTGTGATGCCACACTTGCTCGCCGAGGCGGAACTGAGCGGCGGGATGACGGCCGCACAGCAGCAGCGTTTGAATCGGTTGCTGCACAGCCTGACGCCGTGGTTTGACGCCATTCTCATCACCTGTTCCACTCTCGGCCCGGTTGCCGACAGCTTTAAAGCGGATAGTCATCGCTGCCCGGTGTATCGCACCGACCGGATGTTGGCCGACCATCTACATCAAATGACGGGGCCATCTTTGGTGCTGTGCGCAGCGGAATCCACGCTGGCGGCGACCCGTGCGTTGTTCTGCCCACCTGGACTAGCGGCAGAGAGACAGCCACAGGTTGAACTGATCCCACACGCCTGGACCGCCTTCAAAGCCGGTGACCATCAGCGTTACCATGCGCTGATTGGCGAGGCCGTAGAGCAGGGACGCATGAAGGGCGTCCAGCAGGTCGCGTTAGCACAAGTCTCCATGGCGGCAGCGGCCAACAGCATGCGCGCAGAAGTACGCCCCTTAACCATTCCGCAACTGGCACTCAAAGCCGTTACTTCTTTGTAGGGTTTGGCCTTCAGGCCGCCCGTCACTTATGCGTGGTGCGATCGCTTTCGCTGCTACGCATTATTGGTCCTGAATTAGGCTGGTAATTAACAGAAATATTCAGCTTCTGCGCGTTACGCAATATATTCCTCTTATATAGATTGTCACGAAAATGTCATGCAGGACTTTAAGAACAATCCGATCATGAATGATGGAATAGGTTGAGCATTAATGCGGCATAATTACCTGCTACGTGCATTCAGGCGTCAATAAAATTACTCACAAAAGAATTTTTGAGGCGAATAATGGAAACGATACAGGACAGTGTTGGATTACGCGGAACCAACCGGCCGCAAGATGTCAAATTAGTACAGAAGTTATTAAGCCAAAATGGTTTTCCACAATTACAAATAGACGGCATTTGCGGAAATAATACCACTAAAGCGATTATCACCTACCAAAAGCATTTTTATCACCATCCCGATGGGCTGGTGTCTCCGGGTAAAAAAACGCTAACGCAGTTAACCTCCGGTCAACGTAGTGGACTGCCGCGCGCGCATGGTTCTACCGGGAGTAATCCTAACGGCGCGCGCAAAAACCCCATGACAATGTACCCGAGTTATCAGGTGATTAAGTTGATGATGCAGTACGAGCAACTGCATACACTGCCTTATGATGACCACACCTCAACCACGATCAGTAACTGGACGGCGGGTGCGACTATCGGCTATGGGCATTGGGTTAGTCGCCAAAGTGAATTTGATCAGTTTAAAGACGGCATCTCTGAGCAGGCAGCGGAAACGCTCTTTTCGCAGGATTTAAAAAAGTTTGTTGATGCGGTGCGGAAATACGTCAAAGTGTCGCTGACGCAAAATGAATTTGATGCTTTAGTGATGCTGGCGTTTAATATTGGTACCCGGGATAACCTGAATCATAAAGGTTTATATTACTCGACAGCCTTGAAGGTGATTAATGGTGAATCACCCGAAGATTTGGACCGGGCGTGGATGCAGTTTGTCTATTCGCGTGGGGTACGTATGAAGGGATTGGTGAATCGCAGAAAAAGCGAGTTGAACGTTTATCATAAAGGAATTTATATCAAACTATGAAAAAGCTACTTGCCTTATCACTGGTCTGTTTTTCACTCCACGCGATGGCGCAGACGCCTGCCGCGAAAAAGCCGTTTTTCGACAGTAAAAGCTACCAGGTCTTTCTTGATACCAGTAAATGCGTGGAAGGCGACGTGGAGTGCGATGGGATTGTCTACCACTCGATCAATAAAAAGAACCACCACGAATTAACGTTGAAAGGCTCGACCTTGAACATCGGGCCTTCGCACGATTTTCGTGGCTACATCTTCCGTAACGGTGACTACAGCTACGTGTTGTCACCGGCGGCCGGTGCGGGCAACGATGATAACCACATCTGGACGTTACAGGTGTCACAGCACCACGCGCAGGGTGACAAGGTGCTGTTTAGTGAGAATGGTAACGTCGTCGAGTAAATCAGCTACTGGGGGTAGGCACATTAATCAGCCAGGTGCCGCTCCCGTCATCAATATGCAGTGAGTGCTGCCAGACCCCGCCTTCTTTGCGTGTAATCTGCAACTGATAATCTCCGGGCGCTAAACTGAGCCGTTTCATGCCATCCTGGTCCACGGTATCCTGTGGTTTGCCATTGATCTCAATCTGGCTAAGTTGCGTTGCATCCGAGGCACGCAAGTAGATTTCAGCCGGTGTGACTGGGGCAGGCGCCGGGGTGGGTTTAGGTGACGGTGTCACGTTATTGACTGTGGCCTTTACCGGAACCACGGCCACATCAGGTGTGCGTTCAGCCGTGAACTGATGCACCGCGACCAGCACCAGCAGGGCCGCCGCAGCGATGCCACCGCCGATGATCACAGTGCGACTTTTGCGCGGTGATAGGGCCGCGGGGACCGAATCCGTCTGCTCTGGCACCACCACGGGTAAAAATCGCTCTTCTTGTGCGGGCGTAAGCAGCGGCGCATCAGCCTCTGTGCCACGGTCGTTTTCTATCAGTCTGTCACGCAATTCAGCAATCGACTGCGGACGTTGATCGGGTTCGCAGGCCAGCATCTGGTCGATGGTACGCAGTAAACCACTGGAATAGTCACTCAGGCCCCGCTCTGCCAGCGGCAGGTAGTTGTCACTCAACGACCGCACCACGCTGACCGGCGGTGCTTCACCGCAAATCAACGTGTGCAGTACTGCGCCTAACGCATAGATATCGGTCCAGGGTCCCTGATCCCCATCGCGGCCTTCGCTGTACTGCTCAATCGGCGCGTAGCCTGGTTTAAGCATGATCTCGGTTTTATCGGTCAGGTGACCGATGGTCTTACAGGCGGAGCCAAAATCGAGCAGTACCGGCGCACCATCTTGCTGGATCAGGATGTTATCGGGTGCGATATCGCGATGCAGATAGTCATGGTCGTGCAGGGTTTTCAACGCACTGAACAACGGCGGCAACATGGCACGCAGATCCGTTTCGCTGCAGGGTGTAAAATCGCGCAGGTAGCGGCTTTTCAGTGTTTCACCCTGATAAAATTGCGTCACCATATAGGCCGTGTCATTCGCCTGCCAGAAGCGCAGCACGTGCAGTAAATGGGGATGATTAAAGCGCCCCAGCGTTTTGGCTTCCTGAATAAAGCTGTTTAAACCAGCCTGGTAGAGGCGCATAAAGCGCTCGCTGCGCAACAGCAGATGGTGATCCTCATCGCGCAGCGCAATCGAAGACGGCATAAACTCTTTGATCGCCACGGTGCGGTCCAACTCGCTGTCCCAGGCGCGGTAGACAATGCCAAAGCCACCTTCTCCAATTACCTGTTGAATTTCATATTCGTTAAAGCGGTAACCGACAGGCAGCGCCTGTGACACCGATTTGCTGCTGGCTTCACTCATGGGCAGTCTCCGCGCTGAAAGTGAGCTGGAATGCCGCATCCTGATAGTCGATGTTTAAATGTCTTGGGGTTGTGGTCGGGACTTCACTCAACAAATGACAGCTGATTTGTGGCAGTAAGGTTTGTGACAGTACCGCGTCCACCATGCGTCCACCGGATTCGCCTTCGGTGCAGCGTTGCATAATCTGCTGGGCTACCGAGGGGGAGAACGCTGCCGTTATTTCGTGGCGATCGCGCAAGCGCTGCTGAATTTTTGCCAGACGCAAATCGATAATACGGATCAGCATCTCATCACTGAGTGGCAGATACGGAACCACCGCCAGTCTTCCCAACAGTGCCGCCGGGAAGACTTCACGCAGTGGCGCACGCAGCAGAGTGTTGAGTGCCGCGCTGTCTGGTTGGGGAGCCGGGCCTGAACAGGCCTGAGCCAATTCATCACTGCCGATATTGGAGGTCAGAATAATGACCGTATTGCGGAAGTCGATGCGTCGGCCTTCACCATCCTCCATCCAGCCCTTGTCGAAAACCTGGAAAAAGATTTCGTGCACGTCGGGATGGGCTTTTTCAATCTCATCCAGCAGCACCACACTGTAAGGACGACGGCGCACCGCCTCGGTCAATACCCCGCCTTCACCGTATCCAACGTAGCCTGGCGGTGCGCCTTTCAATGTCGACACGCTGTGCGCTTCCTGGAATTCACTCATGTTGATGGTGATGAGATTCTGCTCGCCGCCATACAGGGTTTCCGCCAGCGCCAGCGCGGTTTCCGTTTTACCGGTGCCGGAAGGGCCACACAGCATAAATACACCAATCGGTTTACCCGGATCGTCCAGGCCCGCGCGTGAAGTCTGAATACGTTGGGCAATAGCATGAAGCGCCGCAGGTTGACCAATTACCCGATTAGCCAGGGTTTGGGCGAGATTGAGCACGGCATCGCGTTCGCTCTGCAGCATCCGGCCGAGGGGAATACCGGTCCAGTCCGCGACCACGCTGGCGACCACACCGCTGTCTACCGCCGGGAAGGTCAGCGGCGTATCGCCTTGCAGTGCATCCAGCTGTTGCTGCAATGCCTGATAGCGTGCGGTGCGTTCGGCATCCTGTTCGATCCGCAGTTCGGCTTGAAGCGCACTCATTTGCTGTGTCAGCGCCAACGCTTGCTGCCAGCGCTGATCTAAAATCTTCTCTTCACCGCGCAAGAGAAGTTGTTGCTGCTGTGCGGCCATGATGCGCGCTGGCGCGGAGTCAAAACCGAGCCGATCTTCACGTTGCGCAATCTCGATCTCCAGTTGCAGCGCAGCCAGCTGTTGTCGGCAAAACGCCAGTTCTGGCGGCTGATGGTGCAAACTCACCGCCACGCGGGCGCAGGCGGTATCCAGCAAGGCAATGGCTTTGTCTGGCAACTGACGGGCAGGGATATAGCGCTGAGAAAGGCGCACGGCGCTCTGTAACGCTTCATCGAGCAACAATACCTGATGGTGCTGGGATAGCGGTTGTGCCAGATGGCGCAGCATCAGAATGGCAGTCTGCTCGTCCGGTTCGGCCACCTGGACGGGCTGAAAACGTCGGGTCAGTGCAGGGTCTTTTTCAATATATTTTTGTATTCCGCCCAGGTGGTCGCCCCGACGGTGCGCAGTTGTCCTCGCGCCAGCGCGGGTTTTAACAGGTTGGCGGCATCACCGGTGCCTTGCTGGCCGCCTGCACCCACCAGCGTGTGGATCTCATCAATAAACAGCACAATCGGCTGTGGACTGGCTTGCACCTGATTGATTACCGCTTGCAGGCGTGCTTCAAATTCGCCTTTTACCGATGCGCCAGCTTGTAGCAGGCCGATATCCAACAACCAAAGTTGCACCTGCTGCAGCGGCGGCGGCACACTGCCACTGGCAATGCACTGCGCCAAACCTTCTGCCAGGGCGGTTTTCCCCACGCCTGCTTCACCGGTCAGCAGCGGGTTGTTCTGCCGCCGACGCAGCAGAATATCCACCATCTGACGGATCTCTTCATCGCGTCCGACCACCGGGTCGATATTCCCGGCGCGCGCTTCAGCCGTGAGATCGCGTCCATACTTTGCCAACACATTTTCACCTGCTGGCGAAGCAGATGATTGAGTGACGTTGTCACTCACTATCTGCTGCGGCTCGTCACTGCTCTGAACATAGTCGTTAAAATCGTCCAGCAAGCGATCGGCACTAATACGTGCAAACTCACCTGATATCGCGACGGTTACATATTTTAACGCCGCAGTTTTCAGCAGGGCGAGTAACAGATGTCCACCGCGAATTTTTGATTCTCCGACACTGAGTGAGCAATAGATCCAGGCGCGTTCAACGGCGTTATCGATGTGTTCCGCAAGGTCGGTCACGGCGCTGGCACCGCGTGGCAAACGATCTAAAGCAGCGATCAGATCCTGGCTTATCAGGTCGCTATCCAGTTCAAATCGTCGCGCAATCAGCTGTAAGTCGCCGTTAGGGAGTTGCCAGAGTTGATGCAGCCAGTGCACCAGTTCGACATAGGGGTTACCACGCAGTTTGCAGAATGCGGTAGCGCTCTCAAGTGAAGTGAACAGGGTGTGATTCAGTTTGCTAAACAACACATTGCGACGGATATCTGACATGGTGTGTCCCTTTTATACGCAAAAATTTTCCCAGGTCGCCATAAATAGCGACCCTACAGGTTCAGGCAGAAACGGTCCGTAGAGTGCGCATTCATGCGCACCTGTTTTCAGCGCGAAACAGCAGGCTGATAAACCAAATCATCACGATGGCGTTTCTCGGGTTGTTCACCGAGCCAACTGGTGTAACCCAGCGGCTGATCGCTGCCGAGCGCAACGCCCCTGACATCTTCCTGATGCAGCTCCAGCTGGACTTCCCAGTCGTACTCAATGCCCAGATAGTGGCGTACCCAATCCACCACCTGCTGTGCGTTGCCTGCCCGCGGCAGCAGCAGCCGATAATCTTTGAGGCGCAGTGGGCCAAAGCGCAGACGAAACTTGTGTTGAATATCGCGCACCGCACCTCCCAGGAAGGCGGTTTCCCCCAACCGCGGCGCATGTTTACCGGCGCGAAGCTGTGCCTGTTCACGTTTCTCGATGCGCATCCACTGTGGAATGTGGTTCTTAATCGTCACCGGCACCTGCAAATACCAGCTGAGGCTACGCGTCAGGCCTTCGCCATCGTGGGTTTGCCGCGTGAAGTGCCCGGCCAGCGCATAGCGCGCATGTTCATTCAGGCTGCCGCGTAGCTGTTGCAATGCCGGTTGTCCGACACCGGTCAGGCAGGAGAGATAGTGATTAAATTGATGACGATCGGGACGATCCAGAGCAATCGCAGGCTGCGCATCCGCCCATGCGCGGTAAAACAGCAGGATAAGGCGGTGATGGAACAGATTGCAGAATGCCACCATGCTCCGGTCGCCAAAGTGCGTGACGCGCTCGTGGGCATATTCCGTCAGATGCAGCGGCAGCGGCCCGTTGGGACCAAACAGGCCAAAGCTCCAGATATCCACTTCATGCAAATTGTCACGATTGCGCTGACGAACGCCCGCAACGGTGGCGGGCGCAAAGGCCAGCGAGGGGGACTGTCCCAGCCGTAACGGTTCATTACGCGGTAGCGGCGCGCTACCCAGTTGCCATGCACTGCCCGCCTGTGCATCCAGGCGACGCAGTAGCTGGAAAAGATCGAACTGGAAGGGCGCGGCGCGACGTTGTTGCCAAAAGTCGTCCGGCAGGCGACAAGGGATGCGCCAGCCTGGTTGCAGCACAGTCATAGCAGCGACCTCTTGCCCATTTGTGCAGGCCAGTAGCCAATTTCTCCGCTCTGGCTACTGTTCAGCGTCAGTTCGGTAAAGGTGTTGATGGCCACCATGCGGCTAAATAAGGTTGCCAGCACACTGCCGAGCAGCCAGGGGCTGGCGCCGCCGAATGCCTGTTCGTCCAGCGTCAGGGTGATGGCAATCCCACGCGCAAATACAATCGGTCCCGGTTCCGGTACCCTGCGAAACACCGGGCGTAATTCACAGTGGCGCACACCTTCGATCTGACGCGATGTCGCCGCTTCAGCGGTGTCGGCATACAGCCCCAATAGCTGGCGTAGTGAAGCGGCACCCTGATCGCCTTCGCTCTCCATCAGGCTGAGATAATTGAGCTGTAACTGACTGATCAGACGCCATGCGGTGGCACCCGCTGCCAGTGCGGGGCGTGGCGCGGTTGGCCCTTTACGCAGGTGAATGCCCAACACCGGAGCGGAGGTCGGAAGCGTGAACTGATCCATCCCTTGCTGCTTTAACAGCAGAGGTAAATCGCGATTGGTGCACAGTACGTCGGCCATCACGTACTGCACATCATCAGACCAGGGGGATTGCTGTTCATCTACCAGTGTGACAAACAGTTCCGAGCCGCTATAGCCAGTGCGGGTGCCGTAGATTTTGGCCTGATCCGACAGCGCACGCGCCTCGCGCCGTTGCGAGAAGTAAGCCCCGTAATTGCCCTGATCGCTGCCGAAACTGTGCCAGAACGGACGGAACACTTGTTCCTGATGCAACGCCTGGCCGCTGCCGTAGAGGCGGCTGACGCTGAACACTTCATAATCGAGCGGGTTAGTGTTATCGACCACCAGATGATAATCATTGCGGCCTTCGGTGAGCTGAATGCGTTCGGCCACGCGGGGAAACAGGTTAATGGCAGGAGTGCAGTGCAGCGCCAAATGAGAGACGTCCACCACGCTTTCCAAATCGTCATCGGCTTTATCTAACAGCAACACGATCTCCATCTCGGTTGCTCCGCGCAGCTGTTTCACCAGCGGTTGCAGCCCGCTGGTGCGGAAAAACAGGAAACGGGCAGGGAAGGCGAAGTACTCCTGCAATAAGCGGTAGCCGCTGAAATTGCGTTGGTCGTCAGGCAGCAGGGCTTCTTCAGCGGCGAATCCCTGTTGGTGCAGGGCGTCCGCCTCCAGCAGTAAATGTTGAGTATTGTCCGGGCTGCGATAGAGCACCCCGACGCAGTGCGCCATCAGCAGTGCCATTAAGCCGCTGGCGGGCAGATCGGCACCACTGAGATGAAAGCGCAGTTCCGTCATGTCGAGCTGATGTAATGGAATGTTCCCGGTGGTTTGCAGCCGGATACGCAGAGCACGTACCGCGCCACGTTGCGCCAGACTGGCGGCGGAAACCGGCAGGTTAGCTGGAATACTGCCCAGCGAGACCTCGCGCAATTGCAGCGGCAGTAACGTGACATGATGCGCAGTGCGATATTTGCAGCTAACGCCTTTGCTCTTCATCGCCTGGTTCTCAATCAGCGAGCCACGCGGAATGGAGAAGCCGCTGCTGATTTTGCCCTTCATATGATCCGGCTGAAACTCGACAATCGCCATCGAGGGGGTAGGCGCGAGATAGTTGGGATAGATCATCTCCAGCAACTGTTCGGTAAAACGCGGAAACTCGGCGTCCATTTTGAGCTGCACACGCGAAGTGAGGAAAGCAAAGCCCTCCATCAGGCGTTCGATATAGGGGTCCGTAACGTCAATGCCGCTCATGCCGAGGCGACCCGCAACTTTAGGGTAGCGTTCGGCAAATTCCGCCCCCATCTCGCGCAGGTAATTAAGTTCACGGTTGTAGTAATCAAGCAGTTGAGGATTCATGCGTCCGCGTCCTTCAGGTCAAATCGGCTGTGTTCCAGATCCAGGTCGGTGCGAAACACAAAGGCCAGTGGCCAGGGGATGCACCACAAATTGCCGCTGATTTCGATGGCGAGGGTGTTGTGATTATTCAGTGCGTTAACGTCGGTCAGGCAGCGGATCTGTAGGTCGTGCGGGATGATGCGTGGTTCAAATTGCAACATGGCACGGCGCAGTGCGGTGCGCACATCGTCCCACTCAATCTCCGACATCCGTTTGCCTGCCAACGGGGTGAGACCAAAATTAATCACCGACATACGCGCATCCGGCCAGGGTTGCAGGTCGATCTGACTTTCATTGTTGATACAGTTAAACAGCCACTGTAAATCGCGCAGCACCTGGCTGCGCAGCGTCTGATGACTGACGGTCTGGCGCCCCAGTTCGACGTTTTGTTGTTCGGGATGGTCATCGGTGAGCCGGTCAAGCAGGCTGGGGCGCATCTCATCCTGTGCTGTTACGCGCGGTTGTTTGCGCGCCTGCCAGCCGTTGAAGGTGTCGGGATGGGGTTTCATCACAGCTCCTTAAAATCAGGCGCATCAACAGGCTGCCAGTGCAGCTGGCTGGCGCTGGCATCGATCTGCCAGCGATGCAACGCATCGGCCATCAGCTGCGCATTGGTATTGTCATTACGCGCTTGCGCTTCGCTGGCTTTCAGCAGCACGTCGCCACGGAAGCGCCAGGCAAGATGTTCGGCGTCCCAGGGCAGCAACAGCCAACTTTGCGCATCTTCTGCGCTGGCAATAATCAGGCGCTGATTGTTGGCTGCTACCACGTGGGCATCATGGGCGCCCACAGGCAGGTCAATCAGGGGATATCCCTGCAGGAACCACAATGGCGTGTTGGCGGACGCCCCTTGATGCAACGCGCCTGCGCCATTAATCCAGCCCTGTTTGTCACACTGCGGATGCGCCTCGAAGGTGAAGCGTGCGTCACCGGACGTTGGCCAATAGGTGCGTAACTGACAGTTATCGCTGATACGAAATCGCTGCCACGGGGTGGTATCAACCGGGGCAACGACGGGTTTGGGTTTGGGAGGGACACGCCAGTTATCTTTTGCGGTTGCATCGCCTTCACGTACTGACTTGCCACTGTTATCAATCAGCGTCCAGTGCAGCACGGTGAGTGCCGAACACTGGCGTTGCAGCAGTTTTCCGACCTGGGGCACAAAGGTCTCTACGGCATCCTGTTTCAATTCCCCCTGCGGCTCGAAATGCAGCGCCACGCTGTCGTCACACCAGCTTTTTACCCGGCCATCAACCACGTTATCCAGCCAGGCACTCAGGCGCAGTGTCGGTGACCAAACGATCCGCACGCTTTTCGCCTCACTCGCCCACGGCAACAACATCAGGGACAGCAACAGTGCTGAAGCGGTTTTCATGGCGATCTCCTCAATCCCGCTGTGACAGCAGAATGCGCTGCGCATCGTTGAGCGAACTGAGCAGGGTCGAGTCTTGCGGATCGCCCATCCATACCGCCATGGCGCTGAAGTTGTCACCGTTGTCGTGTGGTTTCATCCGCTGCAACAGCGCCAGCCATTCTTGTGGATTGCTGACCATCCGCAGCGACTGTTCCAGATCGCTGACGCTCATTTCATGCCAGAAGCCGTCCGTGCACAGCAGAAATACATCGCCATCTTCCAGCGCGAGCACGTCGCTGTAACTGGCTTCGCGATCCTCTTTCATGCCCAGCGCGAAATAGAGCAGGTTGTGATTAATGGCATCAGCGGGATAACCGGCGTCCTGCATGCGTTGCGCCAGGCTGTGATCCCGCGTGACGTCCAGCAAATAGCCGCGACGAAAGTGATATAACCGACTGTCGCCAGCATGGGCCCAATAGGCGAGTTGGTAATCACGATCGATAAACAAGCTCACCAGCGTAGTGCCCATATTTTTCAAGCTGTCATGATGATGTTGCTGCTGTTTGATGGCCTGATTCGCCGCCGCGATATACCCGCGGATCAGTTGTGCATTGAGATGATTGTCACCGTCAAATTGCGTGATGATGGTGTCGCACGCCAGACGTGCCGCGGTATCGCCGCCTTGTTCGCCTGCGATGCCGTCACACATGACAAAACAGGCGGCACGTGCGCCCAGTGCGTTCGCCAGTCGATCCTGATTGCTGCTACGTTTGCCCTGATGGCTGATAGACGCGAACGTTATATTCATCATTTTTCCGTTTTTTGCGTTTGCAGGTCTTTGTAATGGTTCACTTCGACGTCGTAGGCGTGCAGGAAGGCTTCGCCAAACAGGGTGTGAAAATCGTCATCGATCTCGCTGGCGATGGTCTGATAGCGCTTCACGAAGCTGTCCCAGCGCGCTGCCTTACGTGAGGCTGTGAACAGGTGACGGCTACTCTCTTCCTGCTGCAAATTGTCAGGATTAAAGGATTGCAGCATCGCGGTGATGATGGCGCGAATACCCGCAATCATCCCCAGTTGGTGCGCCTGTAAATCCACCAGCGCGTCACGTACCGCTTTTTCCGGCTCCATAAAGCCCGGCATCTGGCTGCTGAACATCTGCACCAACACACTTTTCCCTGACGGCAGCAGCTTAAAGGGGTTGTTGGCCTGTTCGAGGATCATGGTCATTTCCGCGTTGACGCCGCGCTTTAGCATGGTGCGCGAAGAGAGCAGTGCCACTGTGCCTTGCGAAAACAGGCTGAGCAGTTGGCCCAGCAGATACATCTGCTCTTGGTCGAGATGCGGTTTGGCATCAATATCTGCGAGATCCGCGCCGTTAAGAAATGCCTGCAGTAAATCGGCATCGACACCCGGCGTATTGGCAGCACGGCGTTGCGCGGCGGTTTTATAGCTGACGGGGTCGATACCCATACGCCCACTGGCGCGGCTGGCATTGGAGTGTTCAGGGCTGATGTGCTGCACACGGGGAGTGGGTATGGGCGCCGGTTCCGCGGGTTGCGGTATTGGCTGTTCGGGAGCCGGTGTATGCAATGCGGCCGGTGCGGCTTCAGGTTGGAACAAGTCGGGCGGCGTAAGGGGCTGCGCCTGACCGTTCATCAGACCAAAAGGATCGCTATCTTCCGGCTGAGCGTTACCGCTGCTGCCAAACAGTGCTAACGGATCAAGTTCGGTTTGTGGTTGCTGGTGGGCCACCTGAGGTTGATCGCGCAGCGTGGTGGGCGTGGCATCCTGCAGAATCGTTGGCTGCTGAAACAGGTCACTGCCAGTGAACAAGCGTGCGGGGTCACTCTCACGTACATCCAGCTGTGCCAGTTCGGTGAATTGTTCTTCATGCGCGAGCGGATCAACGGGATTAAGTGCTTTGGCGGCGGGTTGCGTCAGCGGGTGATGGGCATCCGCTGCCACAGGGGCCACTTTCGGCGCGGCGAAATCGCGCGACAGACTGTCCCAAATCTCGCCGGGCACGTCAGAGGGGATGCCCCGCTTGATGGATGTTGCCTGGGTTGCCTGTTGAGTGGGTTGACGCGCTGCCGGTATTTCCCCAGCAATGTCGCTCACTTCCAGCGTGTAATCACCAATGCCCAGCAGATCGCCACTTTGCAGTTCAACCTGGCGACCGTGCTCCAGTGGAATACCGTTGAAATCGACGTTAATCACATTGCCGCGATTGGTGATGCGGCACTCGCCTTCGGCAGAGGTGTGCACCAGCAGTTGCAGCCGGGAAATGGTGCGGCTGTCGTCGGGCAGGATAAAGTTGTTGTCTTCACTGCGGCCAATGGTACCGCCCGGCGGATAGAAATCGACGCTGGTCAGCGGAGGCTGTACGCCGTTTTTACTTTCAACAAGGGTGAATCGCATAGGCATTACCTGCAAAAGTGATCTTGCATCTTCAATTTGGCAACGTTGTAGCAGCGCGATTTGTCGCGCATTTAACAAGCATTGCAAGCGTTAAACTTGCGCGATAAATCGCGCCGCAACGGTTGGGTCAGCCAGGCAGGCGGCAGGTAGCCGCCTGCACAAGCCAAGCGAAACGATTAAGACGCGGTGTTGGTTTTAATATTCCAGCCGAAGGTGGTGTCGGCACCTGCAGCACCGTCTTCGGACTGCTGGGTGTAAATCTCTTCCACCTGCGCGGCCTGGAACGAGTACTCAATCCCTACGGTGTCATCGTCGCGTGAACCGGTGAACTGCACGCTGGTCACCAGCACTTCGGTCAGATTGATTTTGTTGTAAATAATCTGCGAGCCACCGGCTTTGGTGACGTGAAACTCCAGAGTGGGGATGTGTTTACCGTTGGAGCAGTACAGCATCAGCGTGGGTGTCGCTTTATCGATACGGGCATGCACGTGCAGGTCTTGATAATTCACCTTACCTGCACCGCCGCCGCCACCTACGCTCATGTTGTTTGGCTGGTTGGCACCCCAGTTGAAAGAGAGAATGTCGATCCAGCCCGTGTGTGCCGAGTCTTTTGATTCACCTTCTACACCTTCTGGCTTCAGATACATTGCGATGGTCATGCGGGTCGAACTCCTTTAGTAATGAACAAGCAATAAATGGGCGGGAACGTGCGCCCAGAGGGTTTTACCCTTGCTGCTGTTTCAGCGACGGTAATTTCGAGACCAGACGCAGGGATACCGTCAGGCCTTCAAGTTGGTAATGCGGGCGCAGGAAGAATTTAGCGGCGTAGTAGCCCGGATTGTCCTCCTGCTCTTCCACGGTGACGCGCGCGTCGGCCAGCGGTTTACGCGCTTTGGTTTCCTGAGTGGAGTTCACAGGATCGCCATCGACGTAGCGGATAATCCACGAGTTCAGCCAGCGCTCCATATCAGCACGCTCCTGGAACGAACCGATCTTGTCGCGCACGATGCATTTCAGGTAGTGAGCAAAGCGGCAGCAGGCGAACAGGTACGGCAAACGGGCGGCCAGTTGGGCGTTGGCTGCGGCATCGGCATCGTAGTAATCTTCCGGTTTTTGCAGTGACTGCGCGCCAATGAAGGCGGCAAAGTCCGAGTTCTTGCGGTGTACCAGCGGAATAAATCCGTTTTTCGCCAACTCGGCTTCACGACGGTCGCTGATGGCGATTTCTGTTGGGCACTTCATGTCGACGCCGCCGTCATCGGTCGGGAACACGTGGCACGGCAGATTTTCGACTGAACCACCAGACTCCACACCGCGAATCGACGTGCTCCAGCCAAACTGCTTGAAGGAGCGGTTGATGTTGGCGGCCATGGCATAGGCGGCGTTAGCCCAGGTGTAGTTTTTGTGCGTAGCGCCTTCGGTATCTTCGGTGAAGTCGAAGCTATCGACAGGATTGGTGCGTACGCCGTACGGCAAACGCGCGAGGAAACGTGGCATCACCAGGCCGAGGTAGCGGGTATCTTCGCTCTCACGCAGGGTACGCCAGGCGGCATATTCGGTGTTGGTGAAGATTTTGGTGATATCACGTGGGTTCGCCAGCTCCTGCCAGGACTCCATTTGCAGGGCACTGGGTGCTGCACCGGTGATCACCGGACAGTGTGCCGCCGCGCCAATTTTGGCCAGCTCACCCAGCAATTCCACATCCGGTGGGCTGTGGTCAAAGTAGTAGTCACCGACCAGACAACCATACGGCTCGCCACCAAACTGACCGTACTCTTCTTCGTAGATCTTCTTAAACAACGGGCTCTGATCCCAACCCACGCCTTTGTAGCGCTTCAAGGTGCGGCTCAGTTCGCGTTTGCTGATGCTCATCACCCGGATCTTGAGCATTTCATCGGTTTCGGTGTTGTTCACCAGGTAATGCAGGCCGCGCCACGCGCCCTCTAACTGCTGGAAACTGTCGTGATGCATGATGGCGTTAACCTGCTGCGACAGTTTGGCGTCGATCTCGGCGATCAGGGCCTGAATGGTGCGATAGGCGTCGTCGGACACCGGCAAACTGTTTTCCAGGGCCTGCGCCGCCAGCGTCTGCACCGCCTGGGAAATGGCGTCGCGCGCCTGGTCGTTGTTGGGACGGAACTCTTTATTTAGCAAGGCGCTAAAGTCGCTCTGGCTGACAGTTTCCGCCTGCAAGCGTTGCGTTTGAGAGGCTACATTACTCATCATGTTTCTCCGTTGCGCGGTCATCGTTGGATGCGGCTGCTGGTTTTGGCGCGCTGGCCAGTGATTGCATTAAAGTGGGGTTTTGCAGGATCTCGGCGATCAAGGCTTCCGCACCGTTTTTGCCATCCATGTAAGAGAGCAGGTTGGAGAGCTGAGTGCGGGCTTCCAGTAGTTCATTCAGTGGCTCAACACGGCGCACAATGGCATCAGGCAGGAAGTCATCCATGCTGTTAAAAGTGAGGTCAACGCCCACTTTTCCTTCGCCCGTCAGCGTGTTATCCACGTGATAGGCAAGGTGTGGCTTGAGCGCTTTCATGCGTTCGTCAAAGTTATCGATATCCACTTCAAGGAACTTACGCTCGGCGATCTCCGGCTGATCCTCTACCGGCTGGCCCACCAGGTCGGCCATCACGCCCATCACGAAGGGCAACTGCACTTTGCGGTCGGAACCGTAAATCTCCACGTCGTACTCAATCTGCACGCGCGGCGCACGGTTGCGCGAAATGAACTTCTGTCCGCTACGGGCGCGTTTAATGGTGGGATAATTAGCCATAGTGTTCTCCATCAGTTATGGGCCTGAAATCAGGCGTTTTATTCACCCACACGGCCAAACAGGCCCTGCAGTTGTGTGACGGCGTCGGGCGCCAGGTCACGGATAATGTCGAGAAAATCGAGTTGAATCAGACGCTGAACCCGTTCCAGCATGATCGGTGCCGGGTGGCTCGGTTCGTGTTGCTGGAAGTAGAGGCGCACTTTTTCCAGCATCAACTCGGCGTCAGCGCGCGAATGCAAAGACACCTGCTGCCAGTCGAGCGTTGGCGAGGGCGCGGCAGTGGTTAACGTCTCCGGCGTTTGCGCTGGAGCAGCCTCGGGTTGGACAGCCTCGGCGGGGGGGGCTGCTGGTGACGGTAGCAACGGCAGCAACAACGCCAGCGCTTTCTCGGTGGCCGCCAGGTCGGGCATATCAGCGCTCTCCAGATGCTGCTCCAGACAGAGTCGCAGTGTGGTGAAATGCTGAGCGAGAGTACGAATGGCCTGCGCGTTGGCGGCATCGGGTTGTTGCAGTGCCTCACGTAAGCGCGGCAAGCCGCCGGGGAAATCCGCGACTTCGCTTTTGCTGCCGTCGAGCAGGGCAATGGCATCACGTAGCGTAATTTCACCGGTGGCACTTTTCAGTAGCCAGCTATGGCGCAGCGCGCGGCTCAGGCCCGATTGTGGCCCCAGCGCGGCCAGTGCACTGACGCGCATCAGCAGGTCCGGCTCGCCATCAAATTCCAACGCAGGATGAAGGGAAGGCCAGTATCGCGTCAGCGCTTCACTGAGTAGCGTCAGTCCTGCCGCACAGCCAGTAAGCCCTTTGGTGTGCGTCCAGGCCTCGCTGAGGATCAGCAGCAGGCGGATATCGCGGGTGCGAGTCAGTAGCTGTTCAGCCTGTTGTGCCACCAGTTGCCAGTCCGGCGGCTCAGCAGGAATGATGGTCTGGCCAAACTGTTGTTCGGCCTTGCCGCTGCGCGCCTGCTCCAGCGCCATAAAGGCCGCGTCATACTCCAGGTCATCACCGCATGGCGCATCGTCACGCAGCGGTTCAAGAAGGGCGTCGAGATTCATGTTTTTCACCGTTAAAGCGGGCCAAACAGCGGCGGTTCACCACGGCTGGCGTGGGGCGGATTGAATAAACGCAGAAACAGTTGGGTGGTGAAGTTGCCGCTGTGCGAATGGCTGTAAAACGCGCTGCCATCACTCTGGTTGCTCCACCAAAAGCTGCTGTACTGCGCCGGATCGAAGTAGTGCACCACCTGTGGCCAGTTGAGGTTGCAGGGCGTGTCCTGATAACCGATCACATCAAACACATCTGACTGCGGCGGGCGCGCCAGCTGAGCCGGAAGGGCGTTCAGCGCGCTATCGAACTGATCGCCGCTGTAGCGGTTCTGCACGGCCAGCGTAAGGGTCTTACCCAGTTGGTAATACCAGTCTCCGGCGGTGTGTAACTGCATGGCGTGCCACTGTTCCGGCGTAAACAGCCGCATGGCGCAGAGCGGATACTGACGGCCAACACGATCGCGCGTGGGTAACAGGCAACCCATTTGAATCAGCGGTACACCGAGGGTGGCGGGAATGATGAAATTCCACACCGGTGCCCGGCCCGTGACGGGCTGCTGTGGCAGACGCGGCAAACTGCTCTGAAACCACTGCGCCCAGCTGTTGACCAAGCGGGTTGGCAGTCGGCGGCGCAGGAAATCGCCGCTGCCAGGGAGCTTGCCGTACCAACCCAATGATAAGAGTGGCTGCATCGAGGGATCCTTATCGCGCATGAATAATCACCGCAGCGGTGTCAGGGCGTGCGCAATAAATTGCGCCGCTACGGAAATGTGCGGTTCGTTTCATGGGCAGCTAAACCCCGGAAGTTGCAGCGGGTTGCGCACGCTGTTGGGGGTGTAGGCCAGCACCACCTGATGACCGCCGAGGTTGAAGGTGGCCTGCTGGCTCTGGCTGGTTCCCGGACGCAGGCTGGCTTTATCAAACAAGCGGTTCAGTGCCCAGGGGCCGCTGGTGTTCAGGGTGTTGGTGGTGCCATCGGTTAACCCAATCTGCATGCGCACCTGCTGGGTGTTGCCGCTGCCAGGCCAGTTGACCACCTGGGGGGTTTGTGGACCGTGGCTATATCGAATCAACTGGCCATCAACGTCCAGCGTCAGATTAAGAATGCTGTTATCCATGCTGATCGGCGTGATGGTCAGGCGATAAGAGGGGGTGCTGGCGCCATTGGCAAACAGCGCTTCCCGTATCGCCTGCGCCTGCTGGAACGGGCGCAGCAGCGTGGTACCGCCGGGCAAGGTTTTACCGTCCACGCCTGGGGCGTAGCGCCAACTGCTGTGCGTGGTATCCACCTTGCTGGCCAGATTGTCGCGGAAGAAGCTGTCCATCAGCCCGGTGCCCGGTGCGAACATGCGCGCCAGATCGTCCGGAGTGATATCGGTGCCTGAACTGCGGTTAAACGGATAGCGTCCGGCAATGGCGCTGCGACAAAAACTGCCGACCTCCACGCCCGCCCGTTTCTGCATATTGCTCATGGTGCGCTTTTGCGTGTCGCTGCTGGCACCGACGGCCAGCTCCAGCAGTAAGGTGCGGAACGGTTCCGGTTGGCGTCCGGCATCGGCCTGCATACGTGAAATGATGCTGCTGTCTGGCGGTGACATGCCGCTGTTGCTCGCGTCCTGTACAGCGGTGAGGTAGCTGTAGAGGTCATCGATATCTTTCAACTGCGCATCAAACGGGATGCTGCTCTCTTTCGGATCGCTAACCTGCGCCTGTTCAATAATGCTGGCGAAGTGCGCCATCACGCGCTGTTCTGGCGCTTCAAGGGTGCCGCTTTGTGCTGCTTTACGGGCCCGGAATAACGCTTGCAGCGTGGCCGTGGCGTTGTTGTTAACGTAGTGGGTACTGCGTTCCAGCAACGATGGCTGATTCTGTTTTGCCTTCTCATCTTCTGGCGGTGTCAGCGTCAGGTTGCGACCCAGATTGATCATTAACTGGCGCAGGGGAGAGGTGCGACCTGACAACAGGCGGGCGGAGTTGATGCGCTCACCCAGATTGTTGATCGGTTGCAGCTGAATATCCTGTAACAGTGCATCCCACACACGCATGTAGTCGTCGAGGTAGAGTCGGCGCACCGTCTCTTCCAGCGTGTTTTGATCATCGGCACTTTCACGGCGGGTTAATACCCAATGGTCTTCCTGCAACAGGCTGGCGGCGACGTTTTTAATGTTGTTATTGAACGGTCCCCAGTATCCGGCGGGGGTGAAGAAACCGGGAATGGCCTCTGTTAGCGGTTTACCGCTTTTGCGACTCAACACCAGTTCTGTTTGCGCGCCACTGAGGTTGATCAGGCTCACGCCCGGATTGACGCGTGGCATCAACAAACGCTTGAGACGACCATAAACACGCGTTGAAAGCGGTGAACGGCTGATCATCTCAATCTGGCGCACCACCAGAGGTTCATCACGCTCAAACGGCGAAGCGTTAATCTTGTCATCCAGCAGTTGACTCAGGTGGTAATCCAACGCTTTCAGCTGTGCCTGTGGCGCATTGGCACCCTGAGTGCGCTGGACATTCAGCATCACCCAGGCGTGCAGGAATTTGCCGTCGTAGTGCTGCGGCAGATAGAGCATCTGATACGCCTTCAGCGCTTCGTAGCTGTAATCCACATCACTGCCGTTATCACTACGCAGCCAGTCAGTGATGTTGCGGGCGATGACGGGCAGCAGCATCTGCTCCAGCGCACGCTGGTAAAGCGAGTCCGAGGCGGTGGACACCTCCTCACCGCGATACAGTCCGGCACGCCAACTGAGCGGCGGTTGTTGCACATCCGCCAGCTTGTCGCTGCTGGGTAATCCGGCGAGGCTGTTCAGGAACGGCAGCAGGGAGAAGAGGTTTTCGCCGTTAAGCGGTGACAGCGCCTTGCTCTGTTTTTCAATGTCGGGCACCCGCTGCTGCACTTCGGCCAGGTAACCTTTATTGTGGTGATAGCTGGTAAACCAGCCGATTAAAGCCAAAATCAGCAGCAACACCAGTACAGCGTATGCAATCAGATGCACCATGCGGTTACGCATCGCCCACCAACGGTTGATACCCGCCAGGCCCGCCTCTTTAAACACCACTTCCGTCAGCATTTGATGCAAGAAGAAACTCTGGCCGTGGCCGGGCTGCGCGGGTTCTGCGTTGGCGGCGCGCAGCGCAGGCAGGCCCAGCGCGCGGCTCATCTGTCCCATCACGCGGTCAAAGGGTAAGCCTTCCTGCGTACCGCTGGTGAAGTAGACACCGCGCGGGATCAGCTTGGCGTCATAACCTGAGGTGGCAAAGACCACGTCAAGGTAGTGCTTGAGCAGCGGCTTTAATGCCAGAAACTCTTGTGGGAACAGGTACATTTCAGCGCGTTTAACGCTGTCATGTTCGTTGATCATCAGGTCGGCCAAACCCGCATCAAGGCGCTGATGTAGGCGATCAAACTGCGGTTCGAACTCACTGCCCACCGCCAGTTGCTGATCGCTCCATGGCCAGGTGAATCCCCAAATCTGATCGCGCTGCGCTTTATTCATCGCACCGAAACTGGCGGTAAAGCCCTTCAGCAAATCGGTTTTGGTCACCAGTACGTAAACCGGGAAGGGGATCGCGAGTTGATCGCGCAGTTCCAACAGCCGTTTACGCAGGGCGCTGGCCTGTTGATAGCGCGCCTCTTCCGACTCGCTCAGCAGATCCCCCACGCTGATGGTGATGATGGCACCGTTCACTGGCTGGCGCGGGCGATACTTTTTCAGCAGCCCCATAAAGCTGCGCCACTCTTGAGCATCTTGCTGGCGATCGCTCTCCTGCGTGGTATAGCGACCAGCGGTATCCAGCAAGATGGCTTCATCGGTGAACCACCAGTCGCAGTGACGCGTGCCCCCGACCCCGCGCAACGCGGTTTTGCCAAACTGCGCGGCCAGCGGGAAGTGCAGCCCGGAGTTAACCAGGGCGGTGGTTTTACCGGCACCGGGTGCGCCAATCAGCATGTACCAAGGCAACTGGTAGAGATACTGGCGATTGAGTTTCTGCATCCAGCGCGGCCAGCGGCGGCTCTCTGGACGGTTGAAGCGCGCCTGGCGCAGCAGCTGTGTGGCCTCACTGAAACGCTCGGCCAGCGGATGCTCCGCTGACATGTCATCATTTTCAGCAGTTTCCGTGGTGGCGGGGGCCATTCTCTGCACCAGCCGGCGGTTTTGCCAGCGACGCCACAGGCGTGGCACCACGCGATAGCTGATCCACAGCGTGTAAAGCACGGCGATGGCGATATAGCGATACAGCGACGACTCCAGTGGACGATAATCCCCAATCGCCACCAGTGGGCCCACCGTCCAGATCAGTAAGCAGAGCGCGGTGATGCCCAGACCGCTCCACATCAGACGGCTGGTGGCAATGGAAAAGACAGTGCGAATCATGGCTATTCCTTTTAGTGCACGCTGTTAAGTTCAGATTCAGTCTGTTTCGGTGCGACCAGCAGCGTGATTTCGACACGGCGATTACGGGCGCGATTCGCGGCAGTGTCATTCGGCGCAAGTGGGTTACTCTCGCCGCGTCCCTCAACGATGATGCGCTGCGGTTGCTGTAAGTCTTGTGCCAGCATCTCCTGCACCGATTGGGCGCGTGCCAGAGAGAGCGCATAGTTGGAGTTAAAGCGCGCGCTGCGAATGGGGACGTTGTCGGTGTAGCCGCTGACCCGAATCTGGCCGTTGACGTTGTCCATCGCCTGGGCGATCCGGCGGATCACCGGACGATAGCGATCGCGAATAGTGGTCGCGGCAGAATCAAACAAGCCGTCGCCGCGCAGCAGCACCACACTTCGCGTGGCTTCATCACGTACCGTCACCAATCCCTCGGCGATTTCCGGCGCAAGGAAGTGACGTAAATCAAGGGCCGGTGCCGCTGGTGCAGCCGGGCGTGCGATGTCCACCTTGGGCAAGTCGGTCTGATAAATGGCGGAGAGCACAGGAGCGGTGAAGTGGTTAAGACGCCAGTTGAGCGCGATATAAACGGCACATCCCAGCAGCGCCAGCAGCGCGGCAAAGCTCCACAGAGGAATTAGCGGCTTCCACAGCTTTTGCTGCACCGGCTCATCCAGCGGCTGCGGTGACAGCGGCGGCGCATAGGGGCCACGCACCGAG
>NZ_BBOC01000014.1:0-73882 GCF_001485335.1 Type-D symbiont of Plautia stali
AAACACTCCGCATGACGCTGGTTTACTTCTGACCAGCTAAGTGGCAAAATATGAACAGTCAATTAAAAGACAGGACAGGAAATGTTTTGTCATTACCGCCTGCACGCAGACGATAACGCCAAAACGACCTGCTCAGGGCTCCGCCCCGAGACCCGGGTAATGTGCCAAGGTTGAGTTATGTCGAAAAGTGAAAAGCGTCAGAAGAACACTCTTATCCAGCTCCGCTGTACTGATGCTGAGGCGGACGCCATTAAAAAGAAGGCCATTGCCGCAGGGCTGACAACGTCTGAATATCTGCGCCGTACGGCACTGAACCGCCGCATTACCGTGCGCACTGACATTCGCATGATGAACGAGCTGCTGCGACTGGGCGGCCTGCAGAAACACCTGTATACCCAGATGCAGTCGAACATGACAACCGAACTGAGCCACCAGTTTTCCGAAGTTCTGACCAGCATCAAACACGCCATTAACGCACTGGACATGACGCCAGTGCCGGTCGAGGACATTAAAGACTGATGAACGTGATCATCCCGCCAAAGCGTCGCGATAAGAAGACCAGCTTCAAAAAGCTGGTTAACTACGTGAGCACGCGCGAGGAAAAAAAACCTGGCGAAGCTGTGACACACGAAGCGGTTCATAGCACCGGTAATGAGCACATCGCCACGCCAGGCTTCGGTCAGCTGGTCGATTACGTCGGACGTAAGCGTGCCACACCGGCTACTGAAATCGTCAGCACTTCACCCGAGGGCATTCAGCGCGTGCTCTCCGGTGAGGTGCTGTGCGAGACCAACTGCTGGTCACTTGAAACTGCCGCGTCAGAAATGAACATGACGGCAGACCAGAACCGCCACTGTAAAGACGCGGTATATCACTTTATTTTGTCGTGGCAGGGCGACGAAGACCCGTCACCCGATGCGATATTCCGCTCAGTGCGTTACAGCCTCAAACAGCTGGGCATGGAAGAGCACCAGTACGTGGCTGCCATTCACCGCGATACGGACAACATCCATTGTCACGTGTCGGCTAACCGCGTTCACCCGACCACGTTCCGCGCGCAGAACATGTGGAACGACGCTGACGAGTTGCAGAAATGCTGCCGCGTTCTTGAGCGCGAGCTCGGCTTTAAAGTGGATAACGGCAGCTGGCATATGGATGCGTACGGTGACCTTCATCGTACCCGTCGAGATATGCCATCAACTCCGCGCGGTGCAGCCAAGCGTGAAATCTTCTCAGACAAAGAAAGTCTGCACGGTTATGCGGTACGGGAAACCCGTCAGATGCTTAATGACTTTGCAGAGCAGGATTGCTTGGACTGGCCGCTGGTTCATAACGTGCTTTATACGCGTGGACTCGGTCTGCGCGAACAGCAGGGTGGACTCGCCGTTTACGATCTGATGAATCCGGATGGTGTCAGCGTGAAAGCGTCTGACGTTCACCCTGCTATCAGCCATACGGCCATGGTTAAGCGCTGGGGTGATTATCAACCGGCACCCCCTGCATCCGATCCTGACAATCATGAAGCAGGGATACTCGTCGTTGATAAATTCTATATGCCTCAGCTGCACGTGCGCGATCAGGAAGCGCGTCAGGAACGCAGAGAAGCCCGTGCGATTGCGCGCGATATCCTGCGTGCACGTTATGACGCGTACCGCAGTGGCTGGGAAAAACCAGACCTGCGCGCGGGCGAACGGTTCCGTCAGATTGCCTCACACTGTGTGGTCGCCAAGGCCCACGTCCGCGACACCGTCAGAGACCCGCTGATGCGCAAACTGATGTACCGCGTGGCCGAGTTTGAAAAGATGAAGGCGATGGCCGAACTGCGCCTGCAGCTGCGTGATGAGCGTCAGACTCTGAAAGAGACAGGAGACAATCGTCCGCTGAGCTGGAAGTCATGGGTTGAACGTGAAGCTTTCAGAGGAGACGTAGCTGCGCTCAGCCAGATGCGCGGCTGGGCTTACCGTGAGAAACGGGCTGCACGTCAGCAGAAAAATGCGTGGCCGGAACCTAACGCCATTGTTCATTACGGCGCGGGAGATAATGCTCCGGCAATTAAATCCAGCGAACACGAAACGCGCCTGCTTCGTGACGGTACAGTCAGCTATCTGCGCGACGATAAACCCGCTGTAACCGACTTTGGTGACCGAGTTGAAGTTTACCCTGCTCCTGACACCATTTCAGACCGCTTCAATAACGACCTTGCGGCTGAACTGACTGCACGGAGAAGCGGAGACAACACTGTTCTGAGCGGAGAACCAAAAGCCGTTAACCGGGTGCTGTATTCAGGGGTTATTCGCAATGTGAATAACCGTGACGACCGCGTCTTTAAAGTCAGCGATCCTGAGTTGATGGCGAGGGTACTTGCGACAGAAGAAAGTATCAGGAACCGCAGTGTACAACCTGAGATGAAACAAGCCGAACCGGAGTTCAGGGATGATGAAAACCTGCGCTCTGTTATCAGAGATTTACCACGACCATGAGGAGATTAAAAAGAGAGACATAAGCCAAACGGAAGTATTTAGTCGCTGATTGCACAGGCTGGAACCCTGTACAACCAGCTAACCAATTTAACCTGCATGAGAGGTCATCATGGCTGCCGTGGATCCTAGTCAATTTTCTGCAATGGGCAAGTTTTTTCCTGAACTAACTGAATTACAGGCTGTGCATGTTTGCATGCTTGTATTTAATAATTTATCAGTTGAGGAACTTGCTGAACTCCGAGATGTAGCACCTAACACAGTTAAGGAATCTATGAGCTCTGCTCAGAAGAAGCTTGGTGTTAGTTCAATGAAATTGTTGCGTACCTCAGTTATCAATCGAGTCCTCATGCACATAGCTATCTATATTTTCAAGGAATAGCTGTATCAGCCTTAAAAATTTAACTTAAAACAAGTTTAACCTTAGAGCCTGCAAAAAAAAGCAGGCTTTTTTTTGTTAGTTCTTATTAAACATACACATAGTATCACCCTGCCAAAAAAAGCAGGGTTCCATAATTAGGACCAATCCTATTTAATGGCGGTCACTTACTTAATGCTTACATAACGCATACACGGAGTTGACATGGCAGCCCCCAAAAACCATAAAGGCATCGCAATCATGCTGTACATGTCTACGGAACTGAACGAAAAGCTATCCGCTTCAGCCAAGAAATCCGGCCGTGCGAAAGTCACAGAAGCGCTGTTTCGTTTAGAAGACCATCTTGATTTGTTCGAATCGATTGCGACACCAGGGCAACGTTTTCCTGCCGGAACCGGCAGCAAAGATTTATAGATTATCTGAGCCAGCACATTAATTGCTGGCACTCATTTCTGATGAATTATGCGCATTCGCGCAGGGCTTCTTTTTGCCCGAAATCAGCCTCTGCTCTTTAACAATGTGCCCGAAACCCTGATCTCAAGGTCCTCTCTTGCCGGCATGCTTTAACGGTGCGCGGAAGACGTCCGGAGGCTATGTCATGGCCAGAATCACATCAGGGGAACCCACAGCATTACGGGGCAGGTTATAAGCGACTGAGGCATGCATTACAGGTCGCTTATTTCGCTGACGGGCACAACTCAAAGTCGGAATTGTGGGTATCACGTTTATATCCCTGCGAATCAGTTCGATACCTCTTTTCTGGCGCCAGCGGGTCTAGCGGCGTCGGTTTAAGGGAAGGATTTTCCGGAGTGTATTAGCACTGCGCATACGCGCAGATGCGAAAGGGTTGTTTACCAGTTTCTTCGGTTTCTCCCTGCGAATCAGTTCGATGTAGCCAGTTCGACCGATGCATTTATTGCATGAGGCCCCGGTGCGTTCCACTGGGCACAACCTGTATCTGGTGATGATTAGTCTAGCGTATACACGCAGTCGCGAACGGGTTTCCCTGACGTCATACACCACATAACGCAAAGATGACACAGAGCAGTCTGTGCGGGCCCACTCCCTGTGAGTGGGTCAGCCCGGCGCTGTTCCGGCCGAACTGATATTACATGACAGGCATCTCAGAGATGTGGGACGTATTCAGGAAACAATCAGGGGATAACATGAATCTAACAAAACGAAAACGGGAAGCGCTGCGTGAACAGTTCAGAGGGCGCTGCGCCTTCTGCGGCAGTAAGCTGCCTGCCAGAGAGTGGCATGCAGAATTTATTGGCGAGGATTATGTGCAGGGCGGTATTGCGCCAGTGTGTAAGGAGTGTCGCGCTACTAAAGGTAACGCGTCACCCGAAGCTTTTCGCGCGCTGCTGGCTGAACAGGTGGAACGGGCCCAGCGTCACAGCGCTAATTTTCGCACGGCTCTGCGTTTCGGGCTCTGTCGCGTCAAAGCTGATCCCGTTGTTTTCTGGTTTGAGCAATGCGAGTCATCCCCTGCCGTTACGTCCGCTTCGACTTTGATCACATCGCAGAACACCGCATCCGCCGCCTGACGGCGGGTCTTATTCTCCCGATTTAGCATGGATACCCATTATGAACCGTTCCTTTCTGGGGCGTGCCGGGCTTTTGCTGGCGCTCGCCTGTCCTCTGGCCATGACCTCCTGCAGCTATCATAAAATGAATGCCCCGCCACCGGCTTCCGGCGCAACTACCTGTCAGGGCTGCACCGTATTCAATCTGAGCGTCTGGCATGTCCGGGCTGACCAGCGTGATCTGATGAAACTTCTTAAGGTATCGCGGCACATTTCGCCGGAGTCGCTGAATTCTGACAGTACGGAAATCGTGAGCTCTGCGTCGGCTGAGGGTATTGCAGAGCGCCTTTTTAAGGACCGACGCAGCCAGAACATCGTCCGTTATGCGGGCAGCACGACAGAAGGCGAGCCGCTTCCGGTCGCGCTGTCGAATACGTACGATTCGTACAGTGCCACGCTGACAGCAGGGCCTGAAATCCGCAGGCTTGCATCGCGAGTGGTCAAGTTCAGCCTGAGCGCACGGCTTCCGTCTGCAGACAGTGGCATAACCGGGGATGAAGTGCACGAAAGCGGACGCGTGATGTTGAAAGATGGTGATACCGTTGTCACAGTCCACTCTGTCCGGGACGGCTGGCTTGTCTGGCTTATCGGCGCAAGATTTTCTGCATGATGTCAGCCCGGTCCCGCCGGGCGTCCTTAATATCGAATCACCCCACTGAAAAGCGCACTTTCCCTTACCGGTCAGTGCGCTTTTCGTTGTGGTGAATGCGGCTATGCGCTCGCGGAGAACTGGTATCAACGATTACACGATCGGTTGGTGCTCAAAGTCTAAAACCGCTCTGGAGATTGCCAGTACGGCCAGAGCACCGGGAGGCACCCGGCGCTGCAACTTCGTTTCTGACCGGCAGGTTATCCCTGCCTTTCCGCACGGTTTTTGCCGGTCCGGCTCCGGCCGCCGCAGAGACGGTGCAGCCCTGAGTTATCCGGAGTTTTCTCTATGTCATTTACCGAACGGGCAGGGCTGATACCGGTCCTGCTGCTGACCGGCTGCGCGCAGCAGACGGTTTATACCGGGCCGCCTTCCGGGAGCGTGGTGGACAGCATGCTCTCGCGCAGCGCGGCCGACATCAGCGCCATGCAGTACCGGGTGCACCAGACCGGACCCTCGGCGCAGCGGCCAGTCTCGCCTGCGGCGAAACCCGTAAAAGCATTCACGCCGGGAGCGGCCAGCGGTTCAGCGCTGACGGTTAAGCCCGCGTCAGCGCCTCCGGCATCTGCAACGGGAGCAGGTCCGGCCGACGGCTTTATCCGGCAAGACGGCGCGGCTCCCACACTTCGCGCGGCCCTGCGCAAAATCGTGCCACCCGGGCAGACCGTGGTGTTCGACAAGACCGTTTCCGCCGATGCGCCGGAGCTGTGGCGCTGGACCGGGAACGATCGCTGGCCCTACGTCGCTGACAAAATGCTCTCGGCTCGCGGTCTGAAGGCCACGCTGAACGACAAGACCCATACCGTCACTATCGCGGCATCGCAGCACGCACAGGCGTTGCCGGGCACAGGAAAGTCTGCTGTGCCCCTGGTGCCTGCTGCATCTGCAGTGAAGGCGACGCCCGCCGGCAACGTTAAAAGCGGTAATGAGTCTTCTACCGGCCGCAACCCGTTCAGGGGCAACAAAGCCGCAGTAACTGGCGTCGTACCGGTGACGCCTGTTAATGCAGTGGCGCCAGCACCTGTGCTGCGCGTCTGGAAGATTGAGAAGGGCACGACCCTCAGGCAGGGATATGAGCAGTGGGTGTCGCAGGAGGTCTGTGCGTCGGATAAGCCTAAATGGACGGTCCGCTGGGATACTGGCACCAATTACCCGATTGACTACACGCTGACGTTCCATGCCGCAAACTTTGAGGATGCGACGGCGCAGCTGTTTACCCTCTGGCATTCCGCACAGGTGCCCCTGTTTGTCAGCGGCTACCGGCAGCAATGTCTGGTCGTTATCAGTGACGCGCCACCGGGGGCGGTTTCAGCGACACCGAACGCCGCAGTTAAGGAGACGCGCTGATGCTCATACAGACACAGACTTTCCCCCTGAGCGCGCAGGCGTTTTTCTCACGAAGCGCGTGTATCCGGTTAATCAGGACGCTGCTTGCTGATACCGCTACACGATGTGAAGACGATCCTCTGACGCGCGCGCTACGCCTGTTTCTTTCTAGACATGGCGCGTACTGCGGTGGGTATCTGCTTTCTGAGCTCAGCAGGGTGGCGTGGCTGTGGGAAGCGGAGGGGCCCGGCGGGCATGAGGAAAATACCGACGATCTTTTTGTTGAAATCGACGTCATTGCAAACGACCTCATCGACATCACGGTTATCCTCAGCCTGCCGGATGCCTGCCCGTCTTATCATCCGGTCATCTTTGATGACCGATTTACCTGCCGCGAGCGCGCGGTCTACCTAAACGTACAGCCGCTGGCCACCTTCAGAGGCACGCGGTCTGCTATCGCTGCCGCATCATGTTAGCGCCCCGGCTCTCTCATCACGGCAATGCGTCACGTCGTGACGTGCCTTTTCCCGCACCTTAATCCCTCAGGGTCTCCTGCTGCCGCCTGGCGCCGATCCTGACCGTCATCTGCAACAGGAACAACCATGTTTAGAAAATCCACGATAGGCGTGCTCATCTGCAGCACGCTGCTGCAGGGATGCGCCCTGGAGCGCATCAATGCCGTTCAGCGCTCGGCAGGCAGCACCGCCGATGAGGCCTCCTCGCTTATCCGCCAGGCCGCGGAAAACCGCCCGGTGGTGCAGTTTCAGAACAGCCAGTACGTCAGCCCCGTGCCGCTGCCGGTCGCAAAGTACGACGCCCCCCGTGAGGTGGTGAACTGCAACATGCCTTACCGGGCCGTCAAGCCGCAGGACATCTGGCAGTTCAGCCAGGACATTGCGACGGTCTGTCACATCCGCACGCGCGTCACGCCTGATGCAGCGGCGGCGCTGGGTGGCGGGGGTGGCCAGAGCGGCTCGCCGACGCAGCGACTGGCCAGCGTGCCATCGCCCGCCCTGCCGACCGCCGGCGATATGCGTCCGCTGGATTCGTTCAGCACTGGTACCACGGCCAGCGCGACCGCGCCGTCGGCCGGCACTTCGCGGACGTTTTCGGGGGTAACCTACACCGGCAACCTCGGTGGCCTGCTGGATATCGTGACCGCCCGCCTGGGGATTTCGTGGAAGTACGAGGACGGGATGGTGACGTTCTTCTACCTGCAGACGGCGCGCTTTGATATCGAGCCTTCGGACGCCAAATACGCGCTCACCGGCTCGGTAGTCAGCGGCGTGTCCAACAGCAGCAGCTCAGACGGGGGCACGGGTTCCGGCAGTTCGGGCTCAAGCTCCAGCGGCGGCGTCTCCGGTGAAAGCGGCACGAGCCTGAAGTCCGACGTCGCGATGGGCAATAACCTGTATGACGACCTTAAATCCACCGCGGAGAGCATGCTGACGCCCGGCGTAGGGCGCCTCGACATGAACAAGACGACCGGAACCGTTGTCGTCACCGACGTGCCAGAGGTGGTCCGCCGTATCGGCGACTATCTGACCTCTGAAAACAAGGCGCTGAGCCGTCAGGTTAACCTCAAGGTGGTGATTTACACCGTCAACACCGAAACAAGCGATGCGGTCGGTATTGACTGGAACGTCATCTACAAAACGCTGGCCGGCAAGTACGGCATTAACCTCGCCGGGCCGTCAGGCACCGTGGCCGACGCGGGCTCGGTCAGCTTCTCGGTGCTGGATACGGCCACCGGCGCGGCGCGGCAGTTTGCCGGGTCCTCGTTCCTGTTTGACGCCCTCTCGAAGCAGGCGAAGGTGGCGGACGTGCGCACCATCCCGCTGATGACCACGAACATGGCCTCCGCGTCCGTGGTGGTAGGGCGTCAGATAGCCTATCTCAAGAGCGTTTCCACGACGGTGTACTCCACGGGCAGCACCACGCTGCCGTCGCAGACGCTGACGCCGGGCTCGGTGACCACCGGAACCAACATCACCATCTTCCCGAAGATTCTCGACGGCGGCGACCGCATGATGCTGAACATGTTCCTGAACATCTCCAGCCTCATCCAGCTGCGCGAAATCAGCTCGGACACCGAGAAGCTGGAGGCGCCGGAGGTGGACTCGCGTTCGGTTCCGCAGCGCGTCTGGCTGAAACCCGGCCAGACCGTGGTCATCAGCGGCCTGGAGCAGAACGTGGCCACCTCAAACCGGCAGGGCCAGCTGTCACCGGATAACCAGATAACCGGCGGCCAGCGCTCGGGCGACCGGACGCGCCAGTCCTTCGTCATTACCGTCACGCCTTACATCAGGTAACTGCCATGAAGAGAATCAGGAAGACGCCGGCGCCCGCGCAGGACTCCGGCGATATCCGCGTGATGACCATCAATCAGCGGCGCTTTGTGGTCGGCCTGACCTGGCAGACCATCCGCGCGCAGCGTAACCCCATGAAGGAGATACGCCGCGTCGGTAAGGAGCAGGGGCTGGATCTGGTTGCAGTGCGGCGCAGCGACAGCATTCAGGCCGGCTTTGCGCCGAAAACACGGCTCCGCCTGCGCGGCACCTTTTCGCTGACGGTGGCGCTGGCTTCGCTGCTTGAGGGCTGCTGCATTGCCGTGGTGTCGCTGGGTGAAGGGCCGGACGGCGTCCTGCAGTACACGCTGGTCGGCAAGACGGAGCGCGGCGGCATTCACCCGTGGTCCGATAAGGTCTATCCCGCCGGGCTGCTGCGCCAGACGCTCATTGACCTGCGCGGTGAGCTGCGCGGCAGCAAGGGCGACCTGGAGGTGCCGGTGTACGGCGATCCCGCTGTCGCCGGCGTGACCGCGCCGCTTGAGCTTGAGGCGGTGCTGGCGCCGAAGCTGCTGAGCAAAGAGTTCCGGCTGCGACCGCTGACGTGGGGCATGACGCGGGGGCAGCTGATGGCGGCCGCAGCGGTGACCGCGCTGGCGCTGGCGGGGCTGGCCTTCTGGCTGCATGTGGAGGGCGAGCGGGAAGCCGCGGCCCGCGTGGCGCTACAGCGTGAGATGGCCCGGCAGGCCGAGCTGAACAAGCAGGCGCGCTACAAGGCGGCGCTGGACAGCTTCCGCCACCCCTGGACGGAGCAGCCTTCGGTGGGCGCCTTTGTCGGGCAGTGCCAGCAGGTACTGGACCGCGTGCCGCTCTCCATTGAGGGCTGGATGACCGTCACGGTGGTCTGCGCGCAGGGTGACGTCAGCGTGCAGTCCCTCCGGCGCACAAATTCTGCTGCCACCACTGCCGACTACGTCGCTGCAGTGAAAAAGCTGTTCGGCGTCACGCCGGTGTTCAGCTTTGCCGACAGCAGCCAGGCCTCATTCACCCTGCCGCAGACGCAGAAGCCGGAAGGGGATGACCCGATGGTGCCGGCGGATGAGAGGCTGATGCAGTTTATCTCGCGATTTCAGTCGCTGAACATCGACCTCGCCGTGTCGGCGGTGCCGATTAAGGACGTAAAGCAGAACAGCGAGGGAGAAGACCTGCCGCTGCAGGACTGGCAGGAGTATCAGTTCTCTGCCGAAACCGACGTCCCGCCGCGCGACATATTCGCCGGCGCCGGCTTCACCGGCATCCGCCTCTCACAGATCACCGTGGGCATTAACACCTCTGACGGTTCCACCCGTTACAAAATATCAGGATCGCTCTATGGAAAACGTTAAGTACGCAGCGCTGATGCTGCTGGCCTGCGGCTTTGCGCACGCGGAAGCCGACGTTAAAACGGTGGGCGATCTCGATCGCCTGCAGAGCGGCCGCGTGTTTTACGACGCGCAGGCCGCCTACAACAAGGCAAAAATGGCGGCGGGGCAGGCTGACACCGTTGCCGTACCGGTGGCCACCCCCGCGGTGCCCGGCGGCCCTCCGGGCACGCCGGCTGCGGTCACACCGGCCAGTACGCTGCCGGTACTGGAAAAGGTGGCGGGAACGGTGGCCACGCTGAGCTTTACGGACGGCAGCAGCACGCAGGTGCGCCCGGGCGACAGCGTCAGCGGCGGCTACACCGTGGTGTCCGTTTCGATGCGCGGCGTGGTCATTAAGCGCGCGCTGGACGGGCGCGTCTTTACCCTGAACTGAGGTGACGTCATGATGAACCTGAGTGAGAAAACCCATACCCTGCTGCCGCTTGCGCCCCCTCCCGGTGGCCGTCCCTTTTCCACGGCTATCAGCGAGAGCGTCCGCTTTATCCGCGACGAGCAGAGCCAGTCTCACTGCCTGTACGTGCTCAACGAGCTGGACGCCAGCACCGAGTACTTTGAGCTGCGCGAGCAGCTGCGCAGCCAGGGGCTGAACCCGGGCGTGACCTGGTGCAACCGCGAGGAGCTCGAGAAAATTTCGCAGCAGTTCAGCGACCGCAGCGAAAGCGTGGCGGGCGCGAGCGACTTTCAGAACCTTATTCTCGGCTTAATAGCCGAAGCGACCAGCCTGCGCGGTTCGGACATTCATATCCGCATCGAGCACAAGTACACGCGCGTGCTTTACCGCATCGACGGTAACCTGCGGCCGATGCACTCCCATTCGGCAGAGTGGGGCACGCGCCTCGTTAACGCGCTGTACAACTCGATGAGCGAGGAGCAGAGCAAAACCACGCTGAGCTTCACCGAGCCCTGCGACGCGCGCGTGCGCGAGGAGTTCGTGAACGGCTACGGCCTCAGTACCATCCGCTTTGCCAGCCGTCCGGGCGGGCAGGGGCGGCTGGCGGTCGCGCTGCGCCTGGTGAGCCGCCGCAAGCAGAGCCTGCACTTCGAGCAGCTGGGGCTGACGCCTGCGGAAGAAACCATGCTGCGGCGTGCGCTGACCAGCTCAGGCGGGACCCTCTTCAGCGGCCCGACCGGGCACGGCAAGTCCACGGTGTGTCAGGTCTCCGCCGAGTTTCTGGCACGTGATGATCCGGGCGAGAACATCATGTCCGTGGAAGACCCGATTGAGTCGCCGATTGAGGGGGTGTTTCAGACCCCGCTCGGCCTTCAGACCTTTGCGGAAGCCATTAAAAACCTGCTGCGTATGGACCCGGACCGCATCTATAACGGTGAGGTACGCGATGCGGGTACCGCTAACGGCGTGGTTGAGGCCATACAGACCGGCGCCCCCGTACTGACCACCATCCACACCAACTCGCCTGCGGATATTCCTCAGCGCCTGCGCCGCTTCGGGGTCGACGAAGACCTGCTGTTCGATCCGACCATTATTTCCTGCCTGGTCGGCCTGCGGCTCGTGCCGCTGCTCTGCACGCACTGCCGCATTCCCTGGCAGGAAGGGCGAAGCAGCGTCAGCCCTGTGATGCAGGACATGGTGGAGACCTGTGCTCAGGTCCGTGGCGTATTTCTGCGCAACCCCGGCGGCTGCGAGCGCTGCGGGCATACGGGTATCCACGGGCGCACCGGCATCTTCGAAGTCATTGAAACGGATAACCGCTTTATGCGGCTCTACAGCGGGCAGGGCAAGATGGCGGCCTATCTCGACTGGATTGAGCGCGGCGGCGTAACGCTGTGTCAGAACCTGCTGCGGCTGATAAACAGCGGCGTCACGGATCCGGTGTGGGCACACCGCCGCATCATCAACCTGGACCGGGACGCCCGGCTTAAAGCGGGGAGCGACCTGTGAACAGACTGGCCCGCGCGATATATCAGGCGACCTTCAGCGCGCAGGATCGCATCGAAATCTATGACGATTTCCGTCAGTACCTGCTGGATGGCCGCGGCGCTAAAGAGACCTACCAGAAGCTTATCGACAACTACAGCCGTCGAGGGAAGAAACCCGGCGATGCCGTGGCGCAGATCCTCACCGAGTGTGCGGAGAACCTCGGCGCCGGTTTTGGCCTCGCGGATTCGCTGCGCGAGTGGATACCGGATCAGGAACTCAGCATCATCGAGTCCTGTGACCTGGCCGGTCGCCCGGCAGACGGCTTCGTTAACGCCATGGATATCGCCAGCGGCACCGGGCGCATCAGCGGCACGGTGAAATCGACCGTGGCCGTGACGGCGTACCTGACGCTGCTGACCGTGGGCGTGGTGGTCATGTTCTGCATGATGCTGGTCCCGGTGATTATTCAGGCGGTACCGCTCAGTCAGTGGAACGGCCTGCAGACGGCGGTTTACTACTTTTACCTGCTGCTTTCAGACTGGTGGTGGGCGCTGCTGCTGCTGTTCGCCGGCGTAGTTTCGCTGGTCGTGTGGTCGCTACCCCGGCTCACCGGGCGCCTGCGCTTCTTCCTGGACCGCTTTCCGCCGTGGTCCATTTACCGGCGTATTCACGGCGCGGCGTTCATTATGAACGTTAACGCCATGGATGCGGCCGGGATACCGATGGAGCGCGCCGTGGCCACCATGAAGGCATCCACCCGTTCGGCCTGGCTCTACGAGCGTCTTGACGCGCTGGAGCTGGCTATCTCCTCCGGTGAGAAGAACCTCGGCGTGGCGCTGGACGCCACGGACTACGAGTTTCCGGACGAGCGCGCCATCGTCAAGCTGCAGAGCCTGTTTGAGACCCGTAACAGCGAAGGGTCGCTCAAGCGCTTTGCGGCCACCTGGCTTGAACGCACCGTGAGCAGCGTCGAGCGCACCGGCGATCGCCTGCGCATCGTCAGCCTGCTGCTGTGCGGGGTGCTGGTTGCCTCACTGATGCTCATCATGTTCAGCCTCATCCAGAAGGCGTTTTTCTTTAACTAGGCGGACGGCCGTTCGCTTCAACGCACCATGTTTTTTCCAGTCAGCCGCCCGGCCCGTCGCCGCGCGGCTTCTTTCCGTGTGTCTCCTCAAAGGTGATGAAATGAAGAAGTTAAAAAAGGGTATTGCGAACATTACTGACTCCATCAGTTCGCTGGGCATCATGATTGTGGTTATCAGCCTGGTGGTGGCCGCCGGCGCGCTGGCCTATTTCTACGTGAACAGCACAAGCGAGGTCACGCTCGTCACCACGGTGATGAACGAAACGCGCAACCTGCGCTCATCCAGCGGCTACGGCACCGACGACTACGTGCCGGCGCTGGTCAAGGGCGGGAGCATTTCGAAAAGCTACACCATTACCAACAACCTGATTTACAACAAGTCAGGCGGTCAGGTGACGGTGAAGGGCAACGGCGTAGGCTTTATCGTGACCGATGCAGGCCTGCCGCAGCGTGACTGCGTGAAGGTTGCACGCAGCATCGGCACCGCCGACCTCGCGTCCACCAAAATCAACAACACCACCTACACCGCTGAGGTTACCGCGGCCAACGCCGCTACCGCCTGCGTGGACGGTGACAATACCCTGACGTTTACCACCAAGTCTTAACTTCTCCGCCGCCGTCTGACGGCGGCCCCTATCGGGACCGACTATGACCGCCACCGCGCTCAGCGAGACCGATTTTATCGATCTCTACCTCGGTGAAGACTACGCCGAAATTAAAGGGATGGTGGGCGCCACGCGCCTGCTTATCCCCGTACCTGCTCCGCTTGCTGCTGACGTTGAGGCGCTGCGCGCGCTCTGTGAACAACGTCATCAGGAAAGCGGGCGCAACGAGTTTTCCTGCTTTCACGACGGACGCCTTTATCGCACCACCGTGTCCCGCGATCTGCTGGGGCGCACCGGTCTGGTGCTGCGTCAGACGCCCGCGGTGCTGCCGGCATTTGCTGACATCCCCCTCAGTACGCCGCTGCGCCGCTCCGTGGAGCATCCTGGCGCGACGGGGTTGATACTCATTGCCGGAGAAATGGGGGCGGGTAAGACCACCTCCGCTGCCGCCATCCTGAGCCGGCGCATCGCGGTGACCGGCAATCTCGGCGTTTCGATTGAGGACCCGGCGGAAACGCTGCTGCAGGGCCGTCACGGTGACGGGCGATGCATCCAGCTGGAGGTCGGTGAAAGCGAAGGGTACGCCAGCGCCACGCGCAAGGCCTATCGCATGGGGGCGTCCGCGTTTCTGCTGGGTGAAATCCGCGACGGCGCCACGGCGCATGAGGTGCTGAAGGCTTCCCTGAGCATGTTCGTGGTGTCGACCATCCACGCGGCCTCCATCCGGGAGGCGCTGGAGCGCTACGTGATGTTCTGTGAAGAAATCAGCCCGGCCGCCAAGGCCAATATTGCCAGCACGCTGTACGTGCTGGCGCACCAGAAGATGCGGGTGAATCCCGCCAACAATCAGCGTCAGGTGGACATCACCGGCTTCAACCTGCGGCATGCCACCACGGCCGATACCATCCGCGCCAAAATCACGTCGGGTCAGTTCAACTTTGACGACCAGTTTAACGCCATCACCTATGACTTTAAGGATTAGATCATGAGCAGGATGAAGCGGGGCATTGCGCAAATCACCGATGCAACGGTGGCCTACGGGGTCGTCGCCGTCATTATCGTTACGCTGCTTATCCCCCTCACGCTGTGGGCGGCGGAGGAATACCGCATGAACGTGGCGGCCGGACAGGCCAACACGGTGCAGAAAGCGGTAAACCGCTACATCGCCGACCAGCAGGCGACCGTCGCGGCCAACAGCAGCGCCTCAGCAGGCTACACGCTGACGGTGCCGATGCTTATTACGGCAGGCTATCTGCCGACCGGCTACTCGGCGACGAACGCCTACACGGCCACCTACCGGACGCTGATTTTTCAGCCCTCGGCGAACAAGTTTCACACCATGACGTTCCTGACCGGCGGCTCGACGCTGTCGCTCAGCGACGCCCGCAAGCTCGCGAACCACATCGGGCCGGCGGGCGGCTATATCGAGAGCGGCGTGGCGAAGGGCGCGCTCGGGAGCTGGCAGGAAAACCTGTCCGCGTTCGGGGGCTACAACCCGGGCGACGGCAGCGTGGTGATTGCCGGCTTCTACTCCAACGGCGCGCTGGTTAACGACTATCTGTACCGTCACAGCGTCGCGGGCCACCCGGAGCTGAACACCATGGGTACCACGCTGAACATGGGCAGCAACGACATCAGCAGCGCGAAAACCATCGGGACGCAGACGCTGACCGCGTCGGCCGACGTCAATACGGCACGGCTGACCGCCACGCAGAGCATCCAGTCGAACGGGACCATTAATGCTAACGGCAGCATTACCTCCAGCAGCAACATTGCGGCGGGCGGGAACATCACCACGAGCAGCAGCATGGTCGCCAACGGTAACATCACCTCAAACAGCAGCATAACGGCGGCCGGTAACGTGACGGCGAATAATGACGTGCTGGCCAACGGGACATTGCGCAGCGCGCATGACGCCGTGATTGGCGGGGTGGTTAAACTGCAGCAGGTAAATGCCGCCGGCACATCCTGTGACACCTGGGGGGCGGTCAGCCGCGATGGCACGGGTGCCTTACTCTCCTGTCAGGGAGGCGTCTGGAAAAGCACGGCGGGCTCATCGGTGCGCGTGTGTGCTAACAGCTGCGGAGGCGAGTGGCCACTGGAAGTTGGTCGCGTAAACCACGACGGAGACTGGTCATCCTGGAATACGCTGGGTCAGAACTGCAGCGGGGGGTACACGCAGAACTGGCAGGTGCCGGTGTTCTGCACGGCTAATTAATCTGCCTGAACGGCTTATTTACCTCGCCCGCCCTTCAGGCTTCTCTCTCATACCGGATAACTCATGCGATCTTCCATTTTCTTCGCTGCCGTGCTGCTCGCGGCGGTGAGCATTCTGCTGTCCTGTGTAAATGATGCGAACAGGGACACCGTGGCCAACGCGACGCAGGCGCAGCTGTCGGGCCAGTTTCTTCACTACGTCTCCGCCTTCAACGACCTCTGGACCGGCACTACTCCTGCCGACGGGGATGCTGCCGCGCGGATAACCCTGCCCGACTGGTTGCCGCGCAGTGCCGCCATTCAGCTGCGCATCAGTGGGGGAGCCGGTTACGTGTATACCCCCTCAGCCCCGGGCTTCTATGCGCAGCTGATGGAGGACACAGAAAACAGTTCGCACTTTGGGCTGAGCGATGCGGCTGGCATCAACACGCCGTCAGGGCGACTGGCCCGGCCCGACTTTATTCCGGCCGGCTATGTGGTTTACGTGAGGTAGCGCAATGCTGATTATTCCTGCCGTACTGATTTTCTCATTGATCCTCGCCTTTAACCTGCCGGCGCTCTATGCCGGTGCCCGACTGGCTGCCGAATCCTCTGCGGCTGAAACGCAGGCCTATCCGGACGTGGCGCCCATCCGGCCGCTGCTGGCTGCCGTGATGCTCTGCGGTGGCGTGTTTCCCGCCTGGCTTATGACGCACAACCCGGCCTTTGTCCTGTTTGTGCTGCTGCTGGCCAGCGCCGCCTATATCGACTGCGTGACGCAGTGGGTGCCCGACCTGCTCATTTTCCTGCTCTCCTGGCTGGCGCTGACCACGCTGCTGCCGGGCGGCCCTGATGCCATTCCCGCCCTGACGGGGGCCGCCGTTATGCTGCTGCCGGCGCTGCTGCTGAATCTCATCACCTGGATACGGTCGCAGCCGCCGGCACTGGCCTCCGGTGACCTGTACGTGCTGCCGGCCATTGGTGCCTGGCTGACCCCGACCTGGTCGGGCGCGTGTCTTGCCATGAGCCTGCTGCTGACCGCAATAGCGGGACGGTTCGTACGCGGCGTACCGTTTATCACCGTGCTCTATCCGGTCTTCGTGGCGGTGTCGCTATGTGGCGCGCTGTGATGATTTGCCTGCTGCTGACCGTGGCAGGCGTGACGGATGCGGCGAAAGTGCCGCCGGAGGCCGCCCGCTGCTTTCGTGAGGCGGGCGTACGTTTCAGCGTTGACTGGCGGCTGCTGCAGGCCATCGCCGAAGTTGAAAGCGGACTAAACCCCGGCGCCATCGGGCTCAACAAAAAGAACGGCCGGGTGCTGAGCGAAGACCTCGGCATGATGCAAATCAACTCCTCCTGGCTGCCGGTGTTAAGCCCGATGGGCATAACCCGTGATGTGCTGCTCGGCAACGCCTGCCAGAACATTCACGTCGGCGCCTGGATACTGGCGAAAAACATCGCGCAGAACGGCGTGAACTGGACGTCAGTCGGCGCGTACAACGCCGGATTTAAAAACGCGAACGAGCCGTTTCGCATGCGCTACGCCCGCAAGGTTTACGCGCGCTATATCGAACTCACAGGAAACTGAACCATGCAGAAAGTGAAATTAAAGCAGGCAGGCGTAGCGGCCTGCATATTTATCCTCGGATGGGCGGGGGCGGTCGGTTACACAAGCTGGCGGTATGATTTCGATTTCTCTCCGTGGGGGAAAGTCGATGCCTCCGTTCTTCCGCTGACGCAGTCCGTTTTTAAACAACAGTGCGCGGCTGAGAACGACGCGCTGATGCGCGCGGTCACTCCAGGCGATACCTCTTCATCGACCTACGGTGCGGCATGGTTCGGGTGTCTTGCCGACCGCTCTGACGCACTCATGCACCGGCTTTCACTTGCCGTCACCGGATACAGTCACATGAGTTGCGTTCAGAAGGCTGACAGTGAGGGGCGTGCGGACGACACATGTAAAAAGGTGTTAGATGAGCGGATGCTGATGCACCGCGCACTGAACGAGCGGTCAGCTGAATGATGTTCCCCCTCTGATGCATTAGCCACAGGCCCGGCTCTCCGGCGCCGGAGATTTCCCTCATGCGAATCACTCCCTTCTGGCGCACGCTGCTGTTGCTGGCGGCCGCGCTGTTTTTCTCCGCTTCCGCGCAGGCTTACTGCTTCCGCGAGGCGGGCGCCCGCTATCACGTGTCGCCGCAGCTGCTGCGCGCCATCGCGCAGGTGGAAAGCGGCATGGACCCGCATGCCGTCGGCTACAACCGTGACCGTCAGGGACGCATCACGAGTCGCGACTTTGGCCTGATGCAGATTAACTCCACGCACCTGGCAAAGCTTAAGGCGCTGGGTGTGATCAGCGACGAGCGCGACCTCCTCACGCAGCCCTGTCTCAACGTCCAGACCGGCGCCTGGATACTGGCGCAGCATCTGCAGGTGTGCGGCCTGACCTGGCAGTGCCTCGGCAGCTATAACGCCGGGTTTGCGGACGGCAATCAGGCCCGCCGCATGCTGTATGCCCGCAAAGTCTATTCCATCTGGCTGGCCAGCCGCTGAACGGCGCCGCCTGCTCACTCTTTCTGAAGACCGGCTACTCCCGGAGACAACATGAAAAAATGCCTTATTGCCGCGCTGCCGGTACTGCTGCTGTGCGGCTGTCAGCTGCCCGTGCAGCCTCATACCACCGCTCAGGCGACAGCGCAGACGCAGCCAGTCACGCCGCCCCGGACCGCTCTGCAGATGACGCAGCTCTGGACCGAGGGTGACCTCGATACCGGTACGCCGCTGCCGGTGTCGTCCATCCGGGCCGACAGCGATCGCGTGACGTTCAGCTGGAACGGCGACGCCGTGGAGCTCCTGAGCGCGCTGGCCCGCGCGCGCGGTCAGGCCTTCAGCTACGCCGGTATACGGCTGCCTCTGCCGGTCGACATCGAGGTGCAGGGCATCACCTACGCGAACGTGCTGCGCATGATTGAAATGCAGACCGCCTGGCGCGCCACGCTCGTGACGTATCCCGGACAGATGGTGCTGCAGTTTATGCCTTCGCTGCCGGCCGCGCCGGTCCGCACGAATAAAGGGGGCCGCCGATGAAAGCCCGGTTCTGTGTCCTGCTGCTGCCCGCGCTGCTGGCGGGCTGCGCGGGATTTCACTTCACGAAGACGGCGCCGGCGCCCGGACCTGACGGCGCGCCGCCGCCGGGGCCGGAAGCCTATCTGTCCCCGCAAAAGCGCGACACCGCTGATGTCTCCGACAACCGCCGGCAGATGCTGACCGAGGGCGGACGCACCACCGGTTTTCGCGGGGGCAAGGCACAGCGCGCGTGGGAGCTCCGGCGTGACCTGGAGGCGCGCGCGAAGCAGCTGGACGCCACCTATGACTTCCGTCCCCTCATCAGTGCGCGCGGCTGGCTGCCGCCGGTCATCACCGAGGCGGTGGACGTGGCGCACGTCACCCCCGACCAGATACGTACCGCGAGCCATGTATACGAAATCATTCAGCCCGAACGCTTCGTGAGCAACCCGCCCACGTGGCGCGGCTGGCTGATGGCCGGACTCAGCACCGTGCCGCCGGACGAACCGGTGGGCGGCCTTGTTCCGGAGAACGGCGTGCAGCGCGACATCTGGCAGGCTGCGGTCAACGAAGGCTGGGCAGAAGGACGCCAGAGCGCCGACGAGACGCTGGAGGCCAACGTCAATCGCCTGACGCGCGACTATAACGGCATGCTGCAGTACGTCCTGCTGCGCCGCCAGAATCTCATCACGGCTCCGGTCGTCACCGAGCGTCAGCAGACGGTCTCCGGCGACAGCAGCAAGCTCACCACCGGCGATCGCGAGCGTCGTCTGGAGTCGCGCGCGGGCTTTGTTACCGACAAGGCGAAGTGGAAGCCGGTCATCAATACGGAGAAGCGCTGATGTCAGCCTCAGAACTGGAACTTTACGACTTCAACGGCGGCCTCAGCGCCGATACGCTGCGCGGCTTTCTGGTGTGGTGCGCCCGCAACAACGTCAGCGACATTCACATGCAGGGCGACAACCACTTCGTGGTCGGCCGCTACGGGCGCCTGCTCAGGGCGAGCAAATTCTCGGTAGCAGACGACACCATGGCCAAGCTTATGGACGAGGTGTTCACCCCGGAGCTCCGCCCGCAGGTGCGCGGCGGAGTCTCAGTGGACCGCGCGCTGCAGCTCGACGGCGACATGTCAGGTCGCTGGGGCCTGAACCGCGGTGAGCGCATCCGCTTTCGCGTGAACCTGCTGCAGGGTACGGCGGGGCGTCAGGACAGCACCATCGCCTGGACCCTGCGCGTCATCCCCTCCGATATCCCACCGCTGACAGGCATGGGGCTGGAGGCGGAGCTGATGGCCAACATCCTGCCAGCCAAGGGCATGGGGCTGTGGGGCGGCATCACCGGCTCGGGCAAGAGCACGGCGCTGGCCTCCACCTATCGCTTTTGCCTGGACACGGACCCTGACCGCAAGGTCACCACCAAAGAGGACCCGATTGAGTTCATCCTCGGCCGCCCGACTGACGTGCTGCCCCCCTTACAGTCTCAGGTCGGTAAAGACATCCCCGATTTCGCCACCGGCATCCGCGCAGATTTGCGCCGCGCGCCCTCGCTGATTGGCGTTGGCGAGATGCGCGACCGCGAAACCATTGACGCCGGCATCCGCGCCGGGCAGCTCGGCCACCTTTGTCTCTCGACCACGCACATCGACTCACCGGGCGAAGCGTTCGCGCGCCTGCTGATGGAGTTTCCGCACGAAAGCCGCGAGGCCATGGCGTGGTCACTGCTGGGCGTGCTGCAGTACGTGGTGGTACAGACGCTGCTGCGCACCACCGACGGAAAGCGCACAGCGGTGCGAGAGTACATCCTTTTCGACTACTACCTGCGCGAGAAGCTGGGCGGCATGCCGTGGTCGCAGTGGGGCGCGCACATTAACACCATTATCCGCCAGGAGAAGCGCCGCATCGTCGACCAGGCGTGGCAGCTGTACCTTGAGCGCCGGATTGAAGAATCCGAGCTGGCCGTGGTGATGTCACCGCGCCAGCGTCGCGAGTTTGAGGAGGGCATCGCGTGAGTGAATTTAAAAAAGAGGATTATCCGCCGGGGTTCTGGCGGTGGGCAGGCCCCCCGCTGAACTTTCTCGGTATCCCCGCCTGGCTGTTTCTGCTTTATCTCTTCTGGTTCCGCTTTCCCTCCATGAACACGATTTACATCGTGACCGGCATCATCGCCGTGTTCCGCCTGCTGAAGGCATTCGGCTGGGGCGTCACCGAGCTGCTGACGCGCGTGGTCCGCCTCGCGCGCGGCAAAAGCCTGAGCGGCCGGCCATGGTGGTACCGGCGCTTTACCGACGGTGAGTAGCCGTCTCTGACCCTGTAACAGGAGGCATCATGAGTACAGCTGACTACCCGGTATGGCTTGCCGTCTTACCGGACCAGCGCGACGCCGCACGCGCCGACGCCGGGAAGCACCCTGACGGTCGCAGCGCGATCGCATGGGATAAAGAGGCACAACTCTGGTACGCCCGCCCGGGCGCGGACCTGAGCCGGCTGCAGAAGTGGCTGCCGGATCGCAGCATCCGCAGCAGCGGCGGCGGTAACCCGCAGGACGAGTTTCTGGACGCACTGACCAGCGGCGGTCTGGTGATTGATGGTCTGCCGGTCATGGACGGCAGGCGACACCGCGTACCTGTGGCCGACGGGAAAAAGGGTAACAAAGACGGCGTCTATCGTGGTTTTCTCGACGGCATCAAGCCCGGCGGCTGGTTCATCAACTATCACCGCGCCGAGAACGACAAGGACATCACGCGCTGGAAGGCAAGCAGCAGCGGGACGGGAGAAGCCGATCCGGTAGCGCGCGTACACATCCGCGCGGTGATGCGCCAGTCGCAGGATGACTTTGCCCGGGAGCAGGCCGCCCTGTACGCCCGCCAGACCGCAAAGGCAAAGGCGCTTTATGACCGGCTGCCGGCGCCCGACCCGGCGCATGCCTATCTGGTACGCAAGGGCATCACGGTGGCAGACGACGTCAGGCAGACGCGCAACGGCGCGCTGGTCGTGCCGTTCCGTGACGCAGACGGTGCGTTCCGCACGCTGCAGTACATTCCGCCCGACGGTGAAAAGTATCTGTATAAGGACGCGCCCAAGGCCGGGCACTTCCGCGTGGAGGGGGGCGAGCTGCGAAACGGTGAGCCCGTGCTGTACGCGGAGGGCTACGCCACCGCGCGCAGCCTGCACATGGTCACCGGTCGTCCCGTGGTGATGACCATCGATGCGGGCAACATGGAAACGGTGGCCAGTGTACTGAAGGATCGCTACCCCGACAGCCCGCATCTGTTTATGGCCGATGTCGACCACACCAAAGACGTCAATAAAGGCGTGCTGTCGGCAAACCGCGCCGCAGCGGCCACCGGTGGCGCGGTATTGCTGCCGGACCTGACGGCCGCCGAAATCGAGCGCGGCTTTACCGATTTTAATGACCTGCACCTGTTCCGCGGCGCCGGGCGCCTGCGCGAAACCCTGCTTCCCGACATTGCTCAGGCTCTTGAGCAGCTCAACCATAAGGATGCCCCCATGGCCACACCTGACGACGCACAGTCTGCGCCGGATAATCTTTCCGCCGCGTTCCCGGATGCCGCCGCAGACACTACTCCCGCCCGCCGCCCCGGCGCCGCAAAAGAGAAAACCGACGAGATCCTGAAGCTGCGCGATGAGGGGCTCAAGCCCGCTCAGATTGCAGAGCAGCTCGGCATCGGACAGACCAGCGTTTACCGCATCCTGAAGGCGCAGCAGCCTGTAGCGGCTCCCGCGACTTCCGCTCCTGCCGCCGCCTCAGACCCCGCAGCGGCAGACGCGCCGGCCGTCGGAGTTAATGATTTGCCCGCTGCCGCAATGCCAGAGCAGGTCGTTGCGGCGCCTGCAGTGGCAGAAGCGCCCACTGTACCCGAACCGCAGCCAGCACCCGCCGCGCCCGCTGCCGCCCCGGAGGCTGAGGCTGATGTCGTTCGCGCGCCACCGGCGATTCAGGGTGAGCTGCGCGGGGCGCTCTCCGCGCTGATTCAGGGCAGTATCACTCCGGGAGAGTTTCAGGACACCACCGGGCGCCTGCAGCGTGAGCTCAATCAGGTGCGAGAGTCCGGCACCTATACCGACGCTTACGTCAGCGAAACGCAGGCGGTATTTGACCGACTGACCGGCGGCGGGCTGGCGGTGAGCGAGCGCCCGGGCATGTTCAGCCGTGCGCTGAGCGCGGCGGGGCTTAAGGACAGCGACACAACGTTTTCCCTGCGCAGCCGCGGCTATTCAGATGTGCGAACCATTCCGGCTCAGATCCAGTCGCTCTATACCCGCCTGGCTGACGGTGAGCTGTCGCGTCCGCAGCTGGAAAAGGCCCTGCGCGAGGCGCGAGACGACCTGCGCCGCGCCGAGCTGTCCGGTCAGCCGTCGCCTGCAGACGTTCAGTCATCCTGGGCGGCGTTTGGTCGCCTGGACCTGGCTGCTGGCGAGACGGAAGGGCGGGCAGTAACTGCAGCCGTTGCCGCGCTGTCTGCCACCCGCGCCTCTGCCGCAGCGCCTGCTGAAGCGGCCCCCGTGGTCGCAGACGCTGCTGCGCCTGTCGTGCAGCCAGAAAAAACAGCCTCCCCTGACGCTTCCTCTGCTACTCCTGAGCCGGTGGCACCGGTACAGAATGCGCCTGTGTCAGAAGCACCAACGATGACGCCTGATGCCGCAGCTGACGTCGCGGCTGCTCCTGAGCCAGCATCAGCGGCACCGGCTATGGCAGAACATCCGGCTGCCATAGCTGAACCGGCCCCGAACGTGCCTGACGCTCAGCCATCTGAGGCACCACCGGCAGCCGGCGCGCAACAGTCCGCCTCTGCCTCAACGCCGTCCCCGGACTTCAGCGTGGACTTTGCTGACATCAGTCAGCGTCTGAAAGCGCTGAAAGACGAAGCGGGCGCGCTGGATACGGACGTGCTGGCCATGCGTACGGGTGCGCTTATTAATGAGCGAATTGCGCTGACGGAAATGTGGTCGCAGGTTAACGATACTGAAAGCGCACGCGGGCCGTCCGATGAGAGTGAAGCGCTGGAAGCTGAGCTCCGCGCCGAGCTCGATAAGCGCTCTGATGCGGTCCCTTCACAGCAGACGACCGCATTCAGTGAGGAAAACGCCATTCTGGTCGGTGCACCGCGTGTGGTGCCGCAGGATGAAGACCTGCCTGCCTCTTCCGGGGCAAACGCGTCCCGCATTGATGCCGATAAGCTGCTGAGCCGCGTTACGCATGAGAAGCATCCTGACGGCAAAAGCGTTATGTACAAGCTGGACGGTGAACCCGCGTTTATTGACCGCGGTAACCGTCTTGTCATGGCCGAGGGCAGCAGCGCGCACGAAGAGAAGGTGCTGGCCGCGCTGCTGACCGCTGCCAATCATTATCAGGGGCGCATCGAGCTCACCGGCAGCGACGAGTTTAAGGCGTTTGCGATCGGCGTCATCGTGGCCAACAAGCTGAACGTGAGCATGAAGAACGCCAGCCAGCAGGCCGACCTTGACGCCGCACGGCTGGCAGCGGGGCAGCCCGTCACCCCGGCTGCTCCTGTGGATGCGGTACGCGGCGACCCGCAGCCTGCCCGCGTGACAGAAACCCCGCCGGTGACGCCCGCCGCGCAGCCTGCTCCGGCGAGCACGGCTCAGCAGACGGCAGAACCCGTGACGGCGTCACCGAAGCCGGCACCGAAAGAGCCTGCGACCCCGCGGGTCTCCGCCGAGGTACACACCCCGGCAGAGAAGGCGCGTGAGCCTGTCACCGGGAAAGTCACCGCCTGCGGACAGGCCCCGTTCCGCTTTGAAACGGATGCCAGCGAGAGCACCTTTATTACCCTGCGTACTAAAGAAGGCTCGCAGACGTTCTGGGGCAAGGAGCTTGCCGGGCTGCTGCGCGAGACTCACCTGCAGCCCGGGCGCATGGTGACGCTGCAGTGGATGGGGGAGCAGCCGGTAACCGTCAATAAGCCCATGAAGGACGCGCAGGGGAACTTTACTGGTCAGTATGAAAAGGTGCAGACGCGGCGCAACCAATGGTCGCTGGCGCCGGTCGGCGGCACCCGCGTGCAGACCGGTGCTGAAGACATGGTGCGGCTGGCGGCCGTTGACGTGAACCGCTACACGCAGATACAGCACGTGGTGGTGAGCCGCCTCGGTCTGGATATCCACGCGCCGCCGAAGCCCGCCGACGGCCTGTACTGGCTGAAGCCGGACGGGCAGGGCAGCACCGTTGCGGGCGACCCGCTCTCGGCACCGCGGCCGGAACACAACGAGCGTGCCGGCACGGCGGTGATGTCGGCGTGGGGCGATGACGGCCGTCCGGACCTGTACCTGGCGCAGGGAGACGGTCACTACCTGCAGGGCGTGGTGCGGCAGGAGGGCGTCTATCAGCACGTGCTTGTCAGCCTCCCCGACAGCAAAGAGGCGCCGCCGATGGTGATTAATCTGCTTACGCCGGAGGGGGCACAGCCCATCGGCAGCGGCAACGGCATCAACCGCTCAAACGGCCAGCCGGTACCGCGCGAGCACGTGGTGGTCCGCCTCACCGGCGACGAGCAGCAGCGCATCGCGAAGCTGGACGCGCCCGCCGACCTGCCCGCCGCGCTGCACGCCCGCCTCGGCTACGACGAGCGCTACAAGGCCGAGTCCGGCTGGGTAAAGGACCAGCCGGCAGCAGCACCACAGGCAGCACCGGCCACGCCGCCGCGGCCGGCCCAGTAATCGATTTTTCCGGAGAACTCACATGACAAACAAAACAGTGACCGCCCTTGTGGCGGTTTTTTCTGCTGCACCGCCTTCGGCGCCGGTGCTGCCACCTGCCGCGCAGGGAGCGCGGCGCAGACCGGCAGCGAAGCGGGTTATAACGCCGCGAAAAAGGCCAGCGACGCGTGGGCAGCCCGCGAAAGCCAGACGTCCGATCAGCTGCAGAATTGCCTGTCCGGCATCCGCAACATCTCCATCAGCCTGCCTAACCTGCCGAGCCTGCAGGACATCATGAATCAGGCGTCGGAGAAGGTCTGCGGGGCCCTGACGGACAAAATCAACAGCAACCTGCCCACCAGTATTGACCCGTGGCAGTCCTACGGTCTGTAAGGAGCCTTCATGCAGAATCCCCAACCCGCTGCGCCGCCTGAGGAGGCGGCAGTAGTCGTTATCGATCCGTCGATATACGAACATTCTGTGCAAGCCCAGCATGAGCGATCGCTGGGTGCCCATTTTGCGCACCGCTGCCTGACCGTGGCCGTATGGAGCGTCATCCTAAACGTGATTCAGGCGATTGCCATCGGCGTGCTGATTTTCATTTTAATGAACGTGCAGCGTGAGTACTTCAAAACTGAAAACGGCCGTATCACACCTGTTTATCCGACGGACAAGCCGGTATGGAGCGAAAGCGACGTGCGCCAGTTCGGCGCCGACACCATCAGTAAGGCCTTCACGCTGGACTTTGTGCACTACCGCGACCAGATGACGGCGGCGTCGCCGGACTTCTCGGAAGAGGGCTTTACCGGCTATAACCAGGCGCTGACCACCGGGTCCAACATCCTGTCGCTGGTGAAGGACAAGCGCATGAACCTGACCAACACCGTCGAGCCGGGCGTCATCACCCGCCGCGGCGTCATCGGCGGACGTTACACGTGGGAGTTCCAGTATCCCGTGACCATGCGCCTGCAGGGACAGAACAGCAGCAGCCCGCCGCTTCGCTATATCTTCACGCTGCGCATTCAGCAGGCCGACGTGCGACTCAAGCCGCGCGGTCTTGAGGTCACGCAGACCATCACCAACAACGCAGGATAAGACAGATATGAGCCACTTTCGCACGCTGGCCCTGTGGCTGGCGCTGTGCGGGTGCGCGGGCGCCGCCGCGGTGCCCGCCACCGGCACGCCCGCCGCTTCCGGACAACCCGTCGCCGCACCCGCCGGTCCCTTACCGAATCAGCCCCTGCCGCCGCCGTCATCGGTCGCCTATGACCAGGCGGAGGCCACGGTGGCGCCGCTGTCGGCCGATGAAATCCGCCGCCTGCGCGCCCTGCAGACCGAGCAGGACCGGGCGATGGCCACGCCGGGCATTACGGCGGTGCCGCGCATCAGCGCGCAGACCGTGAGCCTGCAGCCGGGCGCCAGCCTGCCGCTGGTGCGCACGGCGGTGAACTGGCCGGCTACGGTAAGCTTTATCGACAGCACCGGCGCGCCCTGGAAAATCACCGGCTCTCCCCTGAGCGGTTCGCCGGATATCACGGTGGACTGGACGTCTGGCGCTTCCTTTATGCGAATCAAGGCAAACAAAGACTTTGTGAACACGCTCATTACCGTTGGCCTTGAAGGGCTGCCGGTGCCGCTGCAGATAAGCGTCATGAGCGGCGAGGCCGACACCGCGAAGAAGACGTGGACGGTGGACGCGCGCCTTGACCTGCGCATACCCCGCCGCGGACCGGGTGCGGCGCCCGATGCGCCGGGCCCGTCGCGCATCGGGCTGCATGACGACGTGCTGCAGGCGTTTCTGGACGGCGTGCCGCCGACAGGAGCTAAGCGCCTGAAAACCACTGGCAGCGTGCCGGACACGGCGGTGTGGCAGCAGGGCGACGACCTCTACATTCGCTCGCGCGCAGACATCCGCGATGAGTTTGACACCACGCTCTCTTCGGCCGACGGCACGCATCTCTGGAAGCTGCCGCTGACGCCGCGCGTGGCCTTTTCCGTTGACGGGCGCACCGAAGCCCTCAGCATTGCCCTGGAGTAATCATGAGCGATCAACAGAACACCGGCGGACGTAACATCCGCCTGATGATGGGGCTGATTGCCGGCGGCGTGGTGGCGGTGGTCGGGGGCGGCTACGCGCTGTGGAGCTGGGTGGCGGCCCCTCCGCCTGTGGCCTCCCGCGTAGACCTCACCCGCGTCACGGGCACGACACAGACCCGCGCGCAGGAGCAGCCGGCCTATCGCGAACTGCTGCGGGAAAACAACGCCCGCGGGGCGCAGAACGCGGCGGCTTCAAACCAGAGCTTTATCGCCAGCATTCCGCTGCAGCAGGACGTGGCGGCGCCGGCCGCACCGCCAAAGGCGGCCCCGGAGGCGGTGGCACAGACGCTTCCCCGTCAGCAGAGTAACGTACGCACACCGGAGCAGGAAAAGGCTCTGGCGGAGGCGCGGCAAAAGTCGCTTGCCGCGCTGCTGGCGAAGCTGCAGGCGGAGCCCAAAACCGGTGAGCTGCCTCCGGCGCAGCTGCTGGGCGGCAAGGACGGCGGCTGGACGGAGTGGCGGGATTCGCTGCCCGGCAGCAACGTGCAGCTTGCCGCGGCCCGCAGCCATCAGGACGCGGCAAACACGCCGCCGCCCTCTGTCGTGGTGGCACCTTACTGGCGCGGTCCGGGGAAAATCTGCACCGGCGTGGACTCTGATAATGGTGCCACGCCGGTGCTGGGATGTATTGAAACGGGCCCGTATGCGGGTGCGAAACTCAAGGCCCCTGAAGGCGCGAAGCTGTCCGGTGACGGCGTCATCATCCACTTCACCAGCATGACGCTGAACGGGCAGGCTTACAAAGTGGACGCCTACGCGCTCGACGACAAGACGCTTGTGGCCAATATTGCGACCGACGTTGACCATCACTACGTCCGCCGCATCGTGCTGCCCTCGATCTTCGGCGGCGTCGGTGAAGCGGGGCAGCTTTACGCGCAGTCCAACACGCAGCTGCTGAGCAACGGCTTTAACACCGTCACCGCCCGTCCCGGTCTGCCGGACCCGACGGTGGTCGGCGGCGTGATTGCCGGCGGCATGGCCCAGCGTGCGGGGCAGGTGCTGGCCAGTGACGCCTCCCGCCTGCCGGATCGCACCGTCACCGTGAAAAACAACGAGGTGGTGGCCATTCAGTTTATGAGCGGGGTGTACAGCACCGACGCCGTCTCCGCACAGGGGGGGGCAGCGTCTGCCACGACCACAACATCACCTGCCGCGCTGAGCAGCAACCCGACCCCGACCGCCGCCGACCTGCGCGCGGAAACACAGACGCGCATCCGCGCGGCCGAACAGAGAGGAACTCCACGTGAATGAATTCGATCCGCAGCCGGCGGTCAGCGCGCCCGATAATGCGCAGGTTCCCGCGCCGCCGGTACATAAGAAAGAGAGCCTGCTGACGCGCAAGCTCTTTCTCGGGCAGTCATTGCCGTGGCTGGTCGGCGGGGCGATTGTCATCCTCGCCGCCGGCTGGTTCCTGCTGGTGCCGTCCTCATCGGCGCCGGACGCCGGGCAGCTTGCCTTCGGGCAGGAACCCGGTTTCAGCAACGCGCAGCCGGCCCCCGCGACCGCGGCTGCTGCCCCACCGGTTGAGACCGCGCCGGCGCCGCCACAGACCGGCGGGCTCAGCGTACCGGTCAGCGCGCTGAACGACACCGGGACCGCCGGTAGCGTGCCGGATGACGTGGTGAAGCTCATCCGTGAGGGGCGCGAGTTTGAGGCAGCCAACCGCGAAGCCATCACCCGCCTGTCAGACACGGTGCGCGCGCAGACGAAAGCGCTGGCCACGCTGCAGCAGCAGTTCGACGGTCTGGCAAAAGAAAACGCGAGGCTGGGCAACCTGGTGACAGTGCTGGCCGTCAGGCCGGATGCTCAGTCAGGCCACGCCTCGTCAGGCCGCAAAAGCACGCGTTCCGCACTGTCCGGAATGCGGCTGGAAAGCCTGCAGAACGGCATGGCGTGGGTCAGCTGGCAGGGCAGAACGTGGGCTGTGCAGCCCGGCGACAGCATCGGCAGCGTGACGGTGCGGGAGGTGAATGCGGCCGATCGCAGCGTGACGACCAGCGCCGGCGTGCTGCGCTAGGGAGGCGTCATGGGAGGATCGCTCGACGGCATCACCATGCTGTCAAATCTGGCCTCGGGGCTGCAGAGCGCGGGCATTAACCTTGCCCTGACGCTTGGCATCCTCTTTGGTGTGGTGGGCTCCAGCGGCTTTCTTGCCCGACAGTCCTGGCTTGCCCGCAAGGCGCCAGGACAGGCGGCGAGCGGCGGTGCGGTCATTGCCTGGGTGCTGCTGTGTTGCGGCCTGGTGGGGCTTGACCAGCTTATCGGCGCGGGCGCGCGCCAGGTGGGCTGGCAGGTGTCGTTTGACGCCATCAGCTACGTCGACCAGGGCACGTTCGGGCAGGGAGCGGTGGCGGCCAACGCCCTGCTGACCCTGCTGCGCATGATCGGCGTTTGGTTCGCGCTCTCCGGCGTTCTGCTGTGGCGGCGGTCAAAAAAAGATGGTCATACCGGCCTGACGGCCGGGAACGACGTGAACACCGGTACCGCGAAATTTATCATTGGCGTGATGTTTGTCTGTAACCCCTACCTGCTTGACGCCATTCAGAAAACGCTTGGCCTGCACTGACGCAGGCCGCAGAAATTCCGTCCTCACGGACGATTTAACCGGCCATCCGGCCACACTCATTCTTAAGGAAAAAACCATGATGACTCGCCTTTACTGCGCGGTGTACGCGCTCGCCCTGACTGTGTCTGAAACCCTGCGTCGCCTGACGCTGCGCGCCCTGACTGCCTGGCTCGCCTTAATATCACCGATGGCCATGGCCGACGGGGATATTGCGGACATGTTTAACAGCGTGTCACAGGGGGCCACGTCGGGCACCAAAAGTGCTATCAACATTGCGGTGTTTGCCGGCGTGGTTGGTGTTATCGGCAGCCTGTTTGCACTGAAAAGCATGAAGAACAATCCGCAGGTCAGGCCGTGGATGGTGCTGGTTGCGTTTCTGGTCAGCATCCTGCTGATTGTCGTGCCGGAACTTATCCGCCGCGGCCAGACGCAGGTTGGAATGACGCCGGTCAGCGTGGGTTAACTCCAGTACACCGCCCCGGACAGGGGCGGCCATTTCCTTTTGCTTCACAACCCATCCGGAGTGACCTGATGAAAACCTTACTGAGCACTGTTACTGCTTTCACCTTATCTGCCGGATTGTGCATCGGCGCCCAGGCGAGCCAGCCGGTGAGCGATACTGACGTCAGTCAGAAACTCGACCAGTTGAACGCCACCGCACAGGTTATTGACGGCCGCCTGCAGCAGCTTTTCACTGCGCTGAACCAGAGCGCGCAGAGTGGCACCTGCTGGCTGGACGGCAAAGCCTACAGTCAGGGGGCAGAGGCCACCACAGCGGGCCACGCGGTGACCTGCGGCGTGCAGGCAAAAACGGGGTGGCCGCAGTGGAGCAAGTCCGGCGTCAATGTGAATTAACTACTCTTGCCGCCTTACGGGCGGCACTTCTGATGATGTCTGAACGTTTGCGGAGTTTCAGGATGAAAACCTTTATTCCGGCGGCGGTGGCTGCCTCTGTATTACTCGCCGCCATCAGCGAAAGTGCACCGGTATCTGCCGGCGTGCTGGACCCCTACATGGCAACGGAGATAAGTGATATCAACGATATCGTCAAGGAAACCAACAGCCGGGTAGAGAAGATTCTGACCCATATCGAGCAGCAGGATAAGGAAGCATATAAGGGTGCCTGCTGGCTGGATGGCAAAGCATTCAGTCAGGGTGCCGTGACCACGGTGGCGCGCCATACAGCAACCTGCAGCGTACAGCCTGATACCGGCTGGCCACAGTGGAAGGAGAAGGGACCTGTCGTGAACTGAACAGGATGAGACCCGGGGGGCGCAGAATGCTGCGCCTGTCCGATCCGCTGTCCGGAACGTCCCGCCCGTTTACCCCGCAGAGGTCATGAGCAATGCACTACCACGGTAAATATTTACAGACCACTCCCGCGGAATTTCAGGCGGCGGTTGTCCGGGCACTGACAAAGGTGCCACCCGTTTCTGAGGAGGAAGTCCCCATTCATCAATTCATTGCGCGCTGGCCAGAATATACCGGCGGCTGGTTACTGATGCATTGCGGGCTGTTCAGAGGCCATTCGACTGAGAGCGAATATTCCACCGCATCACTGTTCATCGACATGGACATATATTATTCCTGGATGTCCGTTGTCGTAAAAGGCCTGAAAAACGCTCCTCACCCTGGATTTAATGACTGGTTTATCCGGCGTCAGCAGTTCATCAGCTTCCAATTCCTGGAAGAAGGCGTTGACGCATCCATGCTGAGGTCTGATACATGAAAATGAACAGATTGTCGCCCGACGAGATGATTTCAGTTGTTATCAGACATCTTTCCGGCACAACGCTCCTCACTGAATCACAGGCCGGGGTACAGCTCAGGCGCTTTCTCAGGGGAGATGACGGGACGCTGACAGGCAGGCTCCTGCACCTGCTTTCCATGGTGTCACAGAGTGCGAAAATGGCGGCGCTCGGTCGCGGCGGAGGGTGGCATCCCAGAATTGAATTTTCCGGCTGTACGCGGAAAAAACATCTGCACATTTTTGTGGTTAACGCCTGGGTACTGGCTGTCCCCGCGAACCTTGAAGAGAAAAACAGTGTCGGTAAGCGCTTAAGGCTGTCGTTACTTCCCGGGCGGTCATAAAGCCGTCCAGCTCATCATTTCCACTTCTCAATCTTAATCAGGCCCTGCCTGTAAGGACACGCTATGTCTGTTTATCAGCCTCCTGCAGTGGCGGACGGTCTGTTGCCGCTTATGCCGGACGTCAGCGGCGAAGACGCAGCCCCGAGGCCCGTTCCCGTTGAAGCCGGGCCGCCCTGCCGCTGCTGCGGCACGCGCGCGCAGCGCTTGTGGCAGGGGCCGGTCGCACAGCCGCTGTGCACGCTGTGCTGGCTGACCTTCAATCTCGACAGTCCCACTGCCGCGCACGGACACCTTGCCTGGCTGCCGGATGCGCCGGCGTCCGACATCATCAACCTCCAGCGCCGTGCGCTTATCGGGCTGCGCAGCGACAGCAAAGGCATCCGCAAGAAATCACGCAGGGTATGGAACTGGCTGGCCCGCCACGCGCGCGAGGTCGAGGGCATGTGGGGCACGTCCCGTGCCAGTGAGTTTGCGGCGGCGTTCCGTCAGCTGCCCCCCGCTAAGCGCGCGGGGCTGCAGCAGCGGCTGGAAGGCTGCGTGCTTATTCTTCCACACGACGTTTTTAAAGATGTGACCCTGCTGCTGCCGATGGGCCGCACCGCCGGTAACGCGGTGCATACCCCGGCCTGGAATACCTATACCCGGAGCGACCTGTATGCCAAACCGCCTCATCCGCTGGATTGAAGAGATCATCACCGCCGTAACGCGCTTTGCCGTGTCGCGGGACCTGCCCGATTACTGCGATCTGGAAACCGTTGTACGCCTCTCCGATGACGATCGTATCCGTCATCCGGAGCTGGAGGGACCCTACATCATGGTCACCCACAACGGTGACTTTCTGACGGTCTATGAGGTGGCAGGCAGCTACCGCGAGCCGGATGAAACCCTGCCGGCTTCACACGATGACTCGTGGCAGGGCAGGCTGGATCGCATGACCGAGTCGCTGAACTCGCACTACCGTCATGCTGGTCACAAAATCAGCACCGTTTACGAATGCGATCCGGACGGCGGGAAGGCCGAAATCATACGGCTGCTCACCCCTCAGTATCATTCGCTGAAGCGCACCGGTCTGAAGCTGGACTACATGCTGGACGAGCAGGTGACGAAGCTGTCACCCTGGGTAAACCGTGAGCGAACCTGGCTTGTGTGCTACACCGGCCGCGGCGTCCTCGCCGGACACGAACTGCGTGATGAGAATGCGCGGGTCGGCGAGCTGGTCAAGGGCAGCCCCACGGCGGTGTTCGGTCAGAATCCGCTGCTGACCGAGCTGCCCGGCCTCAAAATCCGTCATGATGCCTTCCTTTCGCAGGTGGAGCGCGCGCTCAGCGACAGCGGCAAGGGCGTGCTGATGCGCCGCATTGACGTCCATGAGGCGGGGCGGGTGCTGCGGGCGCAGGTCGACCCGGGCACCGGCGAGCACTGGCAGCCGCTGCTGCCGACCGATCGCGTTATTCCTCACGGCGTACGTCAGGGCGAGGACATGACACCCTTCCTGGCGCCCTGGCTGAAGTTTCAGGTCATGGGGACGAACGTCGAAGAGATACGCAATAACCTGCTGAAAATCTGCGGCGTCTGGCACGGCACCGTGGCCGTAAACCTCGGCCCGCAGAACCCGCAGAGCTTTGCGAAACTGCGCGCGCTTATCCCCCGCAGCGTGCCGTTTCGCATCAGAAAGGACCTGATGCCGGGGGGAATGCGCCGGCTCAGCGGCAAACATGGCGTGTTGAGCTTTTCCGAGTGGGTGCCCGGTCTCAGACCCATTTTTCAGTCGATTACGAAACTGGCGGCGCGTGACATGCACGAGCCGGTGTGCGTGATGACCATCACTGCCGCCACCTGGGGAGATTCGCCGGAGACGGTAACGCGTAATCTGACGCTGCTGCAGCAGGCGCTGACCTCCTGGGGGGTTTGCGGCGTCACGCAGACCTTCGGCGATCCGGTTCGTGCATGGGTCGCTACGCTGACGGCGTCCTCGGCTGCGAGCGGCCCCTGTCTGATGTATCCGCCACTCTCGGAAGCGCTGAACCTGATGCCACTTTCGCGACCCACGACGGCGTGGAGTGAGGAAGGTAACGCCCTGTTTGTATCACCCGACGGCAAGCTGATGCCGGTGGCGCTTGCGGCATCCAACCAGACCAAGAAAACCTCCATCGTTGCCGGCGAATCCGGCGGCGGTAAATCGGTGTTTATCAACCGCCAGCCCATTATTCTGGCCATGTCTGCACAGCGGCAACTGCCATTCTTTGCGGGGATTGAGAAAGGCTTCAGTGCGACGGGCATGACCTCAATATTGCGGGCGGCGCTTCCGCCGGAGCGTAAGGATGAGGTGCTGAGCATCATCCTGCGCAACGACGTTAATTACTGCCGCAACCTGTTCGATATTCAACTGGGGCTGAGGGAGCCGTTGAGCTACGAGTCCGAGTTTATGGAAAACGCGATGAAGGCGCTTTGCATCGACCCGGACACCGGCGTGCCGCCTAACGGCCGCGACACCCCGAGCATTCTGCGCCGACTGGTCAGTGATTCATTTAAGGCCTGTCGCGAAGATCCGCGCCGCTATGAGCCCGGGCTGCTCCCGCAGGTTGATGCGGCACTGGAAGAGGCCGCTGTCTGGGAGGCCCATCCGGAATATCGTGACAACGCCACCTGGTATGAGGTGCGAGACCTGCTGCAGGACGCGGGGGACACGGATGCGGCACAGCGGGCACAGTTTATGGCGGTGCCGGAGCTGGCAGATATGGCACCCCGTTTGCTCAGTGAAGATTACAAAAGCATGTACGGCAAGATACAGCGCGACGGCAGTCTTGAACCGCTGATTGAATACATCGCCCGTTGCCTGCGCGACGCCTGTGGCCAGTACCGCATGTTTGCCGGGCGCACGCGCTTCATGATAAGCCCTAAGGCACGCGTCATTACGGTCGATATCCAGTACGTTGCCGGCGATAAGTCAAAGGAGGGCTACCTGCAGACCGGCATGATGTATCTGTTCGCCGGTCATATCGCGGGTGGCGACTTCGTGCTGCCGCAGTACCAGGACGAGCTCTTTCCCCGGCTGGATGAACGCTGGCACAGCCTGCACCGTGCCCGCGTGCAGCAGCTTGACGAGGAGGTCAAAACCAAACAGTACGACGAACTGCACAACGCCAAGGGCGTCCCCTTTATCTTCCCGATGCTGGAAACCGCCGATCGTGAGCAGCGTAAGTTCGGCGTGCGCACCGTGCTGGCCTCACAGTATTTCCGCGACATGCCCGAGGCGCTGCGCCAGTCGGCCAACTCCGTCTATATGGTCGGTGTGGATCCGGAGGACCGCGCGCTGCTTAAAGAGCGCTTTAAGGTGCCGGACGTCACGCTGGACAACTTTGAGCGCATGGGCAGCGGACCATCGGCGGACGGCAGCGGCGTGCCGTTCCTCGGTATTTTCCGTATCAGAGGGGGAAGCACGATTGCTCACATCATGAAAAACACGGTGGGCCCGAAGGAGCTGTGGGGCCACAGCACCACGCCGGTGGACATGTCGCTGCGTCGCACGCTGGAAAAAGACGTCGGCGATGAGACGACCCGCCACATCCTCGGTCGATTCTTCCCGAACGGCTCTGCCGAAAAAGTCATTGAGCACCGTCGCCGCACCGCCGGCGAGGAGCGCGGTGACAGCGTCATCCGTCAGCTTGCTACCGAACTTATCGATAAACAGGGCTACGAGCTCTGACCTTTCAGGAGTGCTGATATGCAACCATCCACACACTGGCGCCCCGCGGGGCGCCGGCTGCTTGCCGCCTGCGTGCTGGCGGCGCTTTCCCCGGGAGCCCTGGCCTATCCCGTCGAAGTGATGACCAGCGTGCCGGTCACCACGGTCATTCAGCCGGCGCTCGGCACGATGCAGGCCACGCTCGGCGAAATCCTCTCCGCCGAAACCGAAACAGGCACGGCCGTGGTGCAGAACGCCGACAAGGTCACCACGGCCGTCACGGAGGCCGCGCGCACCCAGCGCGAGGCGGAGAACTTCAATCGTCAGGCGGACCGGCTGGAGAAGGCCCGCGCGGCGTATACGGTGCCGGACAGCATCTGCAGCGAGTCCGCCTCCGGTACCGCTGCGCAGGTGAGTCAGGCAACCCGGGCGGCGGCCTCGAAGCTTGCTGGCGGCAGCGGGGTGTCGAACGCAGTGGTGCGCGAGACGCTGGCGAGCCTGCCGACCACGCCCCGGCAGGGCGGCTACCGCAGCGCGCTCATTCACGCGGCCTACTGCACGGCGGACGAGGCGAAGCTTTACGGCGGCACAGGCCTGTGCCCGTCGGTCTCTCAGCTTCCGGGCGGTGACACCGAGGCCCGCTCGCTGTACGACGGGGCGGGCCCCGCAGGCAAAGACCCGGAACTCACCTTCACCCAGGCGCAGACGGACGCGGCCATGGCCTACGTGAACAACTCGGCAAAGCTCGACGCCGGGCGCACGCCGGGCAAGGGCGAAATCCAGACCGCCACCGGGCAGGAGTATCAGGGCCTGCTCACGCAGTACAAGGCCATGCAGAGCGCGGCGATGCAGCCGCAGCTGGACATGGTGGCGGCAAGCCAGCCGCAGGACGCCACGCAGGCCGCGCTCACCGAGGCGCGGCAGGCACCGTCGGCGGAAAGCTACTTTCAGCAGACCGCCTCGGCGCAGGCAAAGCAGACCGGCACCATGAGCGAGCGCGAGTTTGAGGCGTTTGAGGTGGGCCGCCGCTACGCCAACACCGCGTGGGTTACCGACCTGCAGGGCATGGACGGCGACAACCTGCTGCGCGAGATGGCGCGCCAGCAGAGTCTGGCCAACTGGCTGGCGCTCGGCATCAAAAACGAGCTGCGTCAGGCCAACATCATCAGCGGCCAGCAGCTGGCGCTGGCGGCAAAAAATGAGTACGCCCCGCAGCTGCAGGCGCTGTCCTCGCAGATGAGCGCCGGCGTGAGCGCACAGTAACCTTCCCGGAGTATCCCATGACAACAAGCGGTACCTTTGCGCCGGACGTCGGCGCGCTTTCATCCCTGCTGGACGCGGGCAGCGGCCCGGTGCTGGTGCTGGACCCCTGCGGCGCGCTGTGGGAGGCCTTCTGGCAGGCGCCGCGCTGGAAAAACCTGTGGCAGGCGTGGCGCCTGGCGCCCGGGCAGACGCAGGAGGGCGACGTCTGGGACGTGCTGGCAGCGATGCGCAGCGTGCGGGCTTCAGACGGCAGCGAGTGCCTGTCCGCCGCGCTGTTTCCGCCGGACCGCTACAGCGACCTGACGCGCCGGCTTATGACCTGCGTCATGGCGTTCGCAGACGACACGGGGCATTTTACCGGCCGCACCGCCGGGCTCGGGGCGCTGGCCGGCCAGCTCTGGGCCGGTGACCTCTGGAGCAGCATCGCCCGCTGGAGCCGTCAGTATCCTTACCACCCTGCGCTGCAGACGGCGCGCGCGCTGCTCACGCTTGAGGGCGCCAGCGATTCGGTGCTGGCCATACGCAACCGGATGGAAATCTTTCATCATCCGCACGTGGCGGAGACCTTTACGGGCGCAACGGGCTTCAGGATCAGCACGCTCCGCCAGCGGCCGGGGCAGGTCATCTTCCTGACGCCCGACATCCGCTGCATGGAAAGCGAGGACCTGACCTCCGTGTACTGCTTCCTCGCGGGCGCCCTGCAGGCGATGGCGGCGCTGCATTCCGTGACGTTTTCGCTCGTTGAACCCGTCCTGACCGCAGAAGGAGAACCGCTGTGAAAGACAATGATTCAGCCGTCCGCGAGGACAGCGCTAAGCCCGCCCGCATCACCGCGAAGCGCGTGGGGTGGATAGCCCTGAACGTGGTGCTGCCGGCGTGGGAGGTCTCCAGCGTGGCGCGACACGCCGGGCGCAACGTCTCCCGCCTGTGGCAGCGACTCCGTGAGGTCACGGCAGGCCGTGGCGGCGGCGACTACCGCCCGGCGGACTGGGCGCAGGCGGTGGGGGACAGCGGTATGGTGCCCGCGCGGCTTGCACGTAACTTCCGCGTCAGCCGCTGGATCTGGTGGGGGCTGATGTGGCTTACCGGCCTGCCCGCCGCCGGCTTTCTGCTGATGCTGATGGCGGCTGGCGGCAGCGTGAGCGGCACCGGCTGGCTGCGCATCGGCTGCGTGGTAATGGTCCTGCTGCTGCTCGCTGCGACCGGTTTTGTGCAGGCGCTGAAGGCCAGCTATCGCCTGTGGCAGCTCACGCAAAAGCGGGTGTCGGCGTCAGAGAACGGGAGTTTTCAGGCTTACCTGCAGGAGACTCGCTGGTGCCGTCAGGTACTGAGCGGCGGCCTGCTCTGAGGGAACAGACATGCGAAACAGGAAACGCGAACAGCGACTTATCCGGGTCATCACCCTGCTGGACGGGGCAGAGCTGGGGCACGATCGCGAACATATTATGGACCTGCTGCACAGCGCCCGGCGGGCAAGTCGTGAGGGGGATGCCACCATGGTCAGCCCGCTCTGTTTTAAGGCTGTGAAAGCGTTAAGCTCGGTCAGCGGCCGTCTGCAGGCCGCCGGTGCTGCGGCGGAAACGTTTGAGCCCGTTGCCTCTGCCATTGACCTGCTGCTGCCGGACTTCGTGACGGGGGAACGGAGCTTTTACGCACGGTTTATTGCTGAACGGACTGTCGCGAGCCTTGCAGGGATGAGCATCCTCTTAATCGTGGCCGGCCTGCTTTACGGGGTGTGGCGCCTGCTGAGCACATAGTGAATTCCGGAGGACAGGAACAATGTACATACGACTCGATGTCTTTGCCGGCCTGCTGAGAGTCAGGCCCGGCGAGCTGCTTCACGCGGTGCGCACCAGCGGAACGCTTGACGGTATGCCGTTGCCCGCCCGACATCAGGTGCGGGGTGCGGCCGTTATGTTCGATCAGGCTGAGGCTACCGAATTCGTCGAACGCTGGCACGCCCGTGCGCCTGAGGCGGCACCCGCGGTTCCCGGTAAAAATTTAGTACCGCTTGATGTCTTTGCGCGTAAGGCGGACATTCCGCCTCTGGTGCTCTGGCAGGCGGTGAGTAGCGGTAAGCGCATAAGTGGAATCAGGCTTCCTGTGGCCCTGAGGGCGGCCGGGCAGCTGCTTTTTGAGCCGGAAGCCGTGGAAAGATTTGTTACCGAATACCATAATCTTCACGCAAAAAAGTGAATTAAATTGAGTCTATTCAGTCTGTTGTATGCATCTTTTTTGCGTCACTATTCCGCTTCGCTTTGATATCCCACCAGTGAGAACACGATGACACGAACCGAATGGCTGCTGAAGTTCCGGCGATACCAGAATCTGGAGACGCTGGAGAAGGTTTACGAGCACCTGAGCTATACCGGCGAGGCAGATGAAGAATTTGCAATGACATCGGCCTATGACCACCGTAAGGCCGAGCTCGCCGCCGGCAAGCTGTTTGACCGCGTACCCAAACACGTCTGGCAGTACGTGAAGTAATTCCTCTTCATGAGCCGTCCCACAGGGCGGCACTCCATCAGCCGGTAAAGTACCGGTCCATGCAGGAACCCTTACCATGTTGAAACAAACACTGAGCTTTATCGCCCGGGTGGGCGGCGTAGTGCTTCTCATGTGTCTCTGCAGAGCGCAGGCACAACCCCTGGTCGACGCCGCTTTCTCCGGAGGCTTACCCCCGGAAGGCTGGATTATTCTTGTCTACCTGGTATTAATCGGCGGCGCCTGTGCGATGGCGCTTCCGCTGACTGCGGTTTTCGTCATTTTTTCTTTGATGTGCAGTGCGGCAGACCTCTTTAAGCACCATCTGGCACTCGTCCTGCGAGATGCTGCTGCCCTGCGCTCCGGTCGCTGAACCCGCCCTCCTGACCCGGCCGCAAAGAGGCGGCGCCTACTTACTCTTTCCTATCCGGTCAGCTCCTGACCCGCAGGTAACTCATGAAGCTACTGACAAAAATTCAGGCGGCGGCTCTGCTGTGCGCCGCGTCCTGCCCGGCGTTTGCCGACAGCGTGGACTACCAGACCATCAGCGACGCCGCCAGTAAGACCGGAGACCTTTCCCGTCAGGCGCTGGTGATGATATTCGGCGATGTGGTGATTTCCCCGTTCCAGCCCGGGCAGGCCACGCTCATCGGTTCGCTGTTCGCGCTGCTGAACGGCGTGCTGTGTACGGTGGCACTGGCATGGTTCCTTATTGTGACGCTGAAAACGCTGTTTAAGGGCGGTCAGGACGGCAAGGTGTTCAGCGCCGGCCGTTCGATGCTGCATCCCGTCATGAGCTTCGCCGGCTTTATCACGCTTATCCCCACTGCGTCAGGCTGGTCGCTGTCGCAGCTGGTGATGCTGTGGGCGGCCTCCACCATGGGTATCGGCAGCGCCAACCTGCTGACCGACAAGGCCGCCGACATGATAAGCAGCGGTATGTCGCTGGTCGTGCAGCCCACGGCACCCTCCACGCGATCGGCGGCGCGTGCCGTGTTTGAAATGAACCTGTGCAAGTACGCCACCAATCGCGAGCTGTCCTCGCTCTACCAGGACGGGCAGGCGCGCACGGCGCTGATGGAAACGAAGGGCGGCAACGGTGACTACACCACCGGCAACGGCAGCGCACTGTGCGGCAGCGCCCGCATACCAGAGCCGTCGTCGGGCGTGCTCGACAGCCTGTTCGGGGACGCGGTGAACACGGCGAACGTGACTACTGCGGAGCGAGGCGCGCTTGATACGATGCAGGCCACGCTCGATGCCGCCGCGCAGGCCTACGTCGACGCGTACCTGAGCAAGCGTGACCAGGACACCGGTACGCTGAGCGACCCGGAGACGTCGATTCAGAACGCGGCGGCCGCGTATGAAACCACGGTCAACAACGCGCTGAACCAGCTGAACTATCAGGACTCGCTGCAGAGCCAGCTGACGTCTCAGCTCAAAACCTACGGCTGGATTTCGCTGGGTGCCTGGTACAACACGTTTGCGACGGCCAACAGCAAGACGAACGAGGTGGCCAACGCGGCACCGGTGACGTCAGGCGCAAGCCTGCACGGGGAAACGGGCACCGGCGACCTGTATCACCAGGTGTTCACGGCCTACCGGTCGCAGGTGCAGAACAGCACCTATACCGCGCCGCTGGGGTCGCAGACGGCTAAGGATGACGGTGCTGCGCTTAATGCCACAGACCCAAATGCTGTTTTTGTAAGTTTCTTTAGCAGCCCTGTACAAGTAATGACCAACTGGATAGCAACTCAAAATCTAAGCTCGTCAGCTAATTTCAACAACCAAGTAAATCCTCTGATCCAAATGCAGACCATTGGGGATTACACACTGGGTACTACTGAAACGGCTATGGCCGCTTATACACTCACCTTAGCCGCTGCATCAACGGCAGATAATTCAGTGTTAGGTAAAGTTGGGAGCCTGCTGTTTGTTAATCCTGGAGCTGTGGTTAAAGATGTTCTAACGGAGCTTTCACCACCGTTTTACTTCCTGATGCTTCTGCTCTTTGCGGTTGGTTTTTCTCTGGCAGTTTTTCTGCCAGCAGTACCGTTCCTGTACTGGATGGTTGGAGTATTTAACTGGATAGTCAGCGTCATGGTGGGATGTGCAGCTGGCCCAATGTGGTCTGCAACTCACCTCGGTGCCGAGGAAGACAAGGGCAGCCGCAGCGCATACGGTTATATATTCCTGATTGACATGATGCTACGTCCGTCCCTAATGGTGCTGGGATTCTTTTTTGCGTCCGTCGCCGTAATGGCGGGCGGTACGCTGCTGAATCTATTGTTTGGTCCCGCGCTAGCTAATGCTAATGCAGATTCGATTATGGGGTTAGTAAAGTTGGTAGGGTGGCTAATGATGTATGCACGCATTGCAACGTTTGGTGTTACGCGCGTATTCGGACTGCAGGCCACGCTGGCAGATTATGTTATTACATTCCTCGGTGGTGCAGGTATGGCCGGTATCATGGGTGGAATGGTCGATGACGTCAAAGGGATGTTCGGCGCGTTTGGCGGCGGCACCCGAAGAACGCCGGGTTTGCAGAAAGTCACTAACTCTGAAGGGCCGAATAAAGAAGACGGCGTGAAGTAATTATACCTGGCTTTATTTACAGCACTGCGTATAATTTAATCAGAGGAATTGCGGCAGGAGGGTGCCATGCATAAAATACAACGCACTGATTCTAAATATGATAAATCATGGGTCATGATAAAGTTTGTTTATTATTATCTGGCGCTACCAGCATTATTTTGCTTCGGATTGATTTCTTTATTTATCCTTAAAGGTGAAGCTCAAGGACGAGACCTTGGGCGCCTCGGAGGCGATTTTCATTTGTTTTCTTTGCTGATATGGACGGCAATCATACTGCCTCTGGCGTTTCGCTTTTATGCTAAAAAAGTACAACGGCAGAAGCTTCAGAAAATTGTCGCTCTTCTGACCAGCAATGAACGTTTCAGCCCGCAGAAGCAGCACCAAGTGCTTGATGCGGGTCGCGGTAAGTATTTGGGAATCGATACGAAACACGGCACCATGCTCTACATTCACATGGTCAAGAAGGGATTTGTGGACGTAATCGGCCTCACCATGGATGACTGGACGGGCAGCGAAGTGGAAGGCAGTACGTTGCGTATCAAGACAAAGAATCCTGACGTGCCGGAGCTGAGCATTAACGCGCATCCGACGGTGACCAGCCTGCTGCTGAACACGCTCGGAGCAATGAGCCACAACAGTTATTCCGAGCCATTCCCGAAGGAACCGTGGCCGATGCACGTTGGCATCCAGAGCCGCTTTGTGGAATTTGAGCACAACGTGGTGGTACCGCAGGCCGCCAACTTAGCCTGACGCTGACATCCTGACGCTTTTCCTCTGACACCGGCCACGCGCCGGTGTTTTCTTATCTGCAGTCTGACGGGCTTCCCGTCTCCGCTTCCGGAAACTTCACATGCACTCCCATCATCCGAACGCCGCCGGCAGTAATGAGCCGGCCATGGCGATGATCGCCCTTGGCCTCACGGCGCTGCTGTGCTGGCTCTTTTTTTCCGACTTCGTGCGCTGGAGCTGCTGGCTGCTTTACTGGCTGTGGCGCATGGCGGACTTCCCGCACATCCACCGCTACGCCGCCGAGCGCATCAACCTGCTGGCCGCGACGGGCAACGGCGCAGAGTCTGTCACCCTCAGCGAATGGCAGAACGTGCTCAACGCCACCGCCGGCATTCTGTTTGTCCCGATGGTGCCGCTGATAGCCGTGACTGGCTGGGCGCTGGCGCGTCACCCCGCGCTGGGCTTCCGCAGCCGTCGTGCGATCGACATTCACTCGCTGCCCCGCGTGATGGCTACGTTCGCTCCCTCCGTAATTCCTGTGCTTGCCGGTCATCGCGGTGACGGGCTGATGAACGACACCACGCCGGAAAATGCCTGGGCGCTGAAGCCCGAGGAGTTTGCGGAGCAGCATGGCCTGATTAAGCGGCGGGTGCTGGACCGCGACGCCGCCCGCGCGGTGTTTGACGCGCAGACCGGCCCGGCCATGACGTCACCGGACCAGTGGCTGCCGCACGAACGCGCGCTCTTTGCCGTGTTCGGCCTGCAGGTATTTGCGGATGATCGCGCTGCCGCGACCACCCTGCTGGACGATTTAAACCGGTCCTGCATGACCCGCAGTTTGTTCCGGACACCGGTGTTCCACAGCGTGCCCGACTGGAAGATACCGGAGGCGCAGGTGGCAAGGGTGCTTGCCTGTCCGGGCGTGAGCGAGTGGCTGAAGAGGCACGGCACGGTACGCTCCGCGCTGGCGGGGCTGTATGGACGCGATCTCAGGTTGCCGCCGGCGCGCTTCCGCTGGCTCAAAGGGTGCGACCGGACGTTATGGTACGGCCTGCACAGCGCTGACACCGCAAAGGTATTCGTGGAGGGCGCAGGTATCGTCGCGCAGGCGCGCGCGGAGCAGATGGCCGTCAGGCTGGGGCTGCCGCGCCCGCCGCTGATGACCGACGAGGCGATAACCGGCCTCCAGTTTGAGCTCGAAACGCTGGGGCTCGTATACCCGCGCGACGCGCGGACGGCACGCTCAAAACGGGAGCGCGAAGTGCCGTTCCCGGACGCACTGTATCTGCCCGACGCGGGCGAAGATGAATTTACAGACAGCGCCGGCGTGCGCTGATAAGGAACTGATGATGAGCATTACGCACAGAGAAGGCCCGTTTGTGGCCGAAATCACCGGAGACCTGTTGAGTGTCCGCCGCTGTCAGACTGAGGAACAGTGGGGCGCGGAATTCGTGACGCCGACGGGAAGCGGTATCAGCATGCTGTTCTTTTGTTCTCTCCGTCAGATGCCGTGGTTTGTGGTGCACAGTGACGGGCTTTACGCTCAGAACGCTCACGACGCACTGACGCCGCTTTACCGGGGTGAAGATGCCGGTCAGCTGCTCCACTGCATTACCACCCTGCTGACCACTGTAGAGAGTAAGCGTATCGATCGCGGGCAATTCAGAAAGCTCGGTTTTACGGCCACACTGGCCTGTCTGGCAGGAATTTTGCTTGTTGGCAGTTCAATAGCATTCCACCTGTTTACCACGCCAGACCCCCGTCTGCTCACTACAGTGGATACCCGTACAGTATTTCGCCCCCCGGAGCCAGCCAGCGCTATGCCCGTTGAACCCGGCGTCAGGACCGTGATGCCGTCACAGGAAAATGATGTGAGCGCTGTTCTTCCGCTCCGGCCACAGCCGCGTCCCCAGCCACAGATGCCGGCCGCTGAGATTCCAGCCGACGGCTGGGACCTGCCCCTGAGCGTGCGCGCTGAGCTGCCGGCAAAACTCCACAGCGCGGCGTCACGCGGGCTGTTTACGGTGCCGCTGTCATCCGGCCACGCGCGCACCATTTACGTCTTCGCCGACCCGGCGTGCCCGAACTGTCAGCGTATGGAGCGCCACTTTGAAACCGCCGCCGGTGCCGTCAACGTGGTGATATTCCCGGTCACCATCGAGGGGCGCGAGGCGTCACTAAACGCGCTGACGCCGGTGATGGCGCTGCCGGAAGCTGAACGATCCGCCGCATGGAAACAGCTGTTTGCGGCCGACGCCGGTATCGGCGTGCCGGGCACCGCACAGGCCGCACCGGCGGTCGCGGACGAGCGGCAGGCCGAAATCGCACGCGGGGCGATTGGCGTCAACGAGGTGGCTTTCAGGGCTTACCGCCTGCCGGGCACGCCCTGGACCATCAGTAACGACGGCCGCTACGTGCCGCAGAGCGTGCTGAGCTCGCCGGCGGCGCTGATGGCATTTCTGAACGAAGGGGACCGTGATGGAAAATAACTCCACGCTGGATAGCGCGCGCGTAAACCGGCACGTCGGCCGCTCCTGGCTGACGGATATGCTCAGCGAGGGCGGGACGCTGGTCTGGGGCATGCTGACCGGTATGGTTGCCGGTATTGTCTGGCCCGCTACGCTGCTGCTGAGCCTGCCGGTGCTGCTGTTCTGGTCGGTGGTCGTGGCGCCGGCCGGCCGCTGGAAGATGCCGATGCGCATGCCGATGGACATGAACCGCGACGACCCGTCCACCGAGCGGCAGGTACCGGCGAAGGTGCTGGGCTTTCTGCCGGTGGCCAGCGTCCGTATCCATACCGGTCGCGCGGCCGGCATCCTGTACGCAGGGTACCTGCGCGGCAAAGATGCGGGGCGTGAGCTGTGGCTCTCTATGGACGACCTGACCCGGCACGTGCTGATGTTCGGCACCACCGGCGCCGGTAAAACGGAGACGCTGCTGGGCTGGGTGTTCAACGCGATGTGCTGGGGCAAGGGCATGATCCTCTCTGACCACAAGGCACAGAACGACGTGGCGCTTTCCACGATGTCCATGGCGCGCCGCTTCGGCCGCGAGGACGACCTGCGGGTGATGAACTTTATCACCGGCGGGAGCTCCCGCGCACAGCAACTGCTGGACAACGTCAAAGGCAGGCCTGAGACCAACACCACCTCCGTGTTCGGGCTGGCGCAGGAAACCTACATAGTGAACCTGATGGACTCCATGCTGCCCAAAACCGGCAGCAGCGGCGGCGAATGGCAGGAAAAGGCCAAGGCGATGAACCAGGCGCTGATTTTTGCGCTGGTCTACAAATGCCGCCGCGAGGGCACGACGCTGTCCCAGCGGACCATTCAGCAGCACCTGCCGCTGCGCAAAATCGCCGGGCTTTACATCCAGGCGGTGGAGGAGCAGTGGCATGAGGAAATCCGCCACGTGCTGCAGAACTACCTCGACACGCTCTCCGGGTTCGATATCGATAAGGTGGCCACGCCGTCGGAGTGGGACCCGGAGGCGAACCGCCAGCACGGCTACCTGATGCAGCAGTTCACCCGCATGCTGAGCCTGTTTAACGACACCTACGGTCACGTATTCGCGCGCGACGCCGGCGACATCGATCTGCGCGACGTGGTGCACAATGACCGCATCCTGATCGTGCTGGTGCCGGCGCTGGAGCTGTCCTCCAGTGAGAGCTCAACGCTCGGCCGCCTTTATCAGTCGCAGCTGGCCATGATCCTGAGCCAGGATCTCGGCGAGAAGATTGAAGGGCGTCCGCAGGAAAACATGAAGGTGCGCCGGTATAAGGACCGCTTCCCGTTTCTGTGGATCATTGACGAGGTCGGCGCAGGCTACAGCGAGAAACTCGGCGAGCTGGCCACGCAGATCCGCTCGCTGGGTTACTGCCTGTTGCTGGCCGGTCAGGAGGTTCAGCGCCTGAAGACGGCTGCGGGCGATGCGGTGTGGACGCTGATCGCCAACATGGGCACGCGAATCACCGGCATTATCCGCGATCCCAAGGATACGCTGGAAATCCTTCAACTGATGGCGGGCACCGAGTACCGCGCGCACATGGGCAGCATGGTGCAGCAGGCCGGCATTCTCGGCAGCGGCTGGAACGATGACACCCGTCTGCAGGTGAGCGAGAAGAAAAAGGTCGACGTCGATGAGATTCAGGCACTGCAGGAGGGCGAAAACATCACGCTGTTCCGGGGGCAGGTCATCCGCGGCAGTTCGCTCTATATCAAAGATGCCGACAAATTTGCGCAGGATGCAGTGCGGATAAACCGGTTTGTTGAAGTCAGTCCACCGTCAGAGCAGCAGCTGCTGGCCACCATGCCGTACCGCGAGCGCCGCAGCTATGTGCGCGCCGATCGTGTACAGCACATCCTGCGTGTTCTCGATGCTGAGCCCGGTCTGCAGGATACCCGCCGGCTGGTGCTGACCGACCCGGCGCTGGCCACCGTCTGTGAGTTTGATCTGGAGTGTGAGTTCAGCTGGAAACGATCGCCGGCAGCAGCCGTACGGTCGGCAGTTCTCTGGAACATGGTGCTGGCCAGCCTGCCGGTCCGCGGGCGTGGATATAAAGTGCGCCTGCGCGAGCCGCGTCTGCTGGGTGCGGGCCGCGATGCCATCGAACAGGCGGCGCAGAACTACGTGGCGCTGGCTCCTGTTAAAGCGGCGTCACAGGAAGCCTGACAACTGAGAGGTCACAGACATGATGACTGAAACCAGGCCCGGAAATACACGCCGGGTCTCTGATAAGAATTCCGTGTGCATCAAGGGCTGGCGGCATCTTCATACGCTTGCCGGGATGGAAGGGCGCCTGATGGCCATCGCGGCGGCTCAGAGAGTGCGGGGGCATCTTACGGCAAGCGAACGCACTGAAATTGCCTTCATCGGCATCGAATTTGTCCGGGTGGGATACAGCATCAGACCCGCCCTAAACCTCAGTTGCGCAATGCTGGCCATCAGCGTTGAGCAGCTGGCGTGGCAAATCGATGCACGGGAGTGGATCTGGGCCGTGGATTACGAGTCAGGTGCCTGGCAGACAGCGCAGGAAGGCGATGACAATGTCCCAGAGAATATCTGCTACGGCGGCATTGAGTATCAGCCCGTGCCCCATCGCAGTGATGCAGTCGACGCCAGTGTGTATGTCCAGGTGGGCGCTTCAGGAAAGCACTGTTTCAGCGTTACGGAGCCCGGCTGCGGCCGGCAAGTGGCTATCCTTCCGTCGATGTATATGGCAAGGCATCTTGCCAGCTATGCCGTATCGGTCAACGGCGGGCTCGGGGACGTGCTGATAAGCGAAACGTCTGAGAAACCGACTCACATGAGCTTTGACGCGTGGCTGACTGATGGCTTACACCTTTCCTGCGATGCGGCTGCCGGCGCGCCTGCCACACCCCGTATACGGGCGTGACCGACCTTGCCGCGCAGCTGACGGAGGTCAGGGATGCGGAGCGGGACATGGAACGCCTTACGCACACGGCTGACCTGAAATATGCGTATGGCGCTAAGGTTTTGCCTGGGCTGACCGATATCCTTTATCAGCCGGCCCGCCGGTGAAAGAACTCCATACAAACATACTTTTCCCTGACAGCTGTTTAGCAGGGTCCTCCCGGACCCTCTTTTTTTACCTTCTCCCCTGAAACTGCTTTTCCTGCTCAAGGACACCCCATGAACATCGTCACCGGCAATCTGCTGGCGCATGACGCCGCCTGCATTGTGAACCCCTGGAACGTGAACCTCTTTCCCCGGTGGCTGTTTCATCCGGGCGGCGTGACTGCTCAGCTGAAGAAAACTGCGGGCCCGGCACCGTTTCGTGAGCTGGCCCGTCACGGCTGGCTCAACCCTGGCAGCGCCGTTCTGACTGCCGGCGGCGTGCTCAATAAACCCATTATCCACGTGGCAGGGCTGAACCTGCTGTGGCGCAGCTCGGAATCGATCGTTTCCCGATGCACGGCGTCCGCGCTGGCGCTGGCAGATGAACGGGGTTTAGCCTCAATGGCGATGCCGCTGATTGGTGCCGGCACCGGTGGCCTGACAACGGAACAGAGCCTGCGCGCCATCAGAGTCGCTGCAGAGGCTTCGGGAAGCGCCTGCGAATTGTCAGTGGTGTTGTGGGACGGGAGTCGCTGCCCATGAATACCGGCCATTCCTCCTGGAAAATCCTGCATCTGCTCGCCTGGCACGAGGGTAACCTTCTGGTTTCGCGTGCCACAATGCGGCTGAAGGGGGGGCTGTGCGATGACGCGGAGCAGGCGCTGTCCATCGCCGCCTTCGTGGTGACCAGTTATGACGTGGACGGTGTACCGTTGAGTCCGTACTGCGCTGAAGTGCTCGATGCGATAAACAGCATTGCCTGCGAAATCAGCATTCCGGCCTGGATGACTGAGCTTCAGTGGGCGCACAAACTCCATGTGCAAATGCGCGAAGATGACCGTCAGGCCGCCGAACAGGCTGAGCTGCAGGCGCTGCATGTCAGCGAAGCGGAGTACGAAGGACTGCGATACGTAAGCTGGCCATGGCGGGGAGACTCCACGGCCAGCCTCGTTTATGAGCCGGCCGTCATGCCCGATACCGGGCGCTACCGGATTACGGAAATGCAGAGCGATCGTCTCATTGCGACCGTTATGGACGTGCAGGACGCCCGGGCAATTGCGCGGTATGCGGCCTCTCATGATGGCGGCTATGGCGATGTCTGTCTGTGTCGGTGTGACGTGGAGATAACGCACGACAGCTTTGAATCATGGTTTATGAACTGACCCGCCGGCTATGGCGGGATTAACAAGGAACTGGAATGAAACTGAATGCACGAATCGTGGCCAGCGCGCTGTGGCTGACGCTTTCCACAGGTGCGGCCGTCGCGGCGCCCTCAATCGACGCCGGATTTTCGCCCGAAGGCAGCGCGCAGCAGCTGGTGCTGCGTACGCTGGATGAAGCGCACGAAAGCATACGCCTGATGGGCTACAGCTTTACCTCGCCTGAAGTGGTGAAGTCTCTGGTCGCGGCAAAGCGTCGCGGCGTGGACGTCAGGGTGGTCGTGGATGACAAAGGTAACCGGAGCAAGGCAAGTCAGGCGGCTATGAATGTGGTGGTGAATGCCGGCATACCGCTGCGTACCAACAGCCAGTACAAGATCATGCACGACAAGGTGATCATCACGGACGGGCAGAACGTTGAGCTCGGATCCTTCAATTACACCCGCAGCGCGGCGGAGTCCAACTCCGAAAACGCGCTGGTTGTTCGGGGCGTACCGGCGCTCGCACAGACTTATCTGGCGCACTGGCAGTCCCGATGGGACGGGGGTAAGGACTGGCAGTCCACCTACTGATCACCTCCCGCACGTTACATCACCTCTCTGGCCAGACTGTGCGCCAACGCAGTCTGCTCGCCGTTGTAAAGTTAAGTCGCTGATTTAAGGGATCTGTAGTATTCTCAGCCAATTCGTTTTAGAAATGCTGGAGGCTCGTATGCCGCAGACTGAAAATACAACTCAATCTGAGGTAAAACCTTCCCGCAAAGCGCCCCTCACCGTCAGGGAGCGTAAGATGCGTTCAGTCGCACGTAAGCGTGAAACACATTCTCCACTTAACGTGTTTATCCATAACAGCACCAAGCAGAAACTGGATGAGATTTGTAAAGAGTCCGGACTGACGCAGGGTGAAGCGATTGAACGGCTTATAGAAGCCAGTAAGAATCACGATTTTTGAGGGTGACTATTCACGGAAATTGATTGTGCAAACCCGTGGTGATACATTAGCTCGCAATTAAGTTCCTGGTTTGCCACGCCGAAAGGTGGCAGAAGTCTGGTACTGACTGATTAGTTGAGGCCAGAAAAAACGAAACCCCGATAATCTTCCTAGGTTTGGCGACTCAGGAGAAGACTAACGGGGCCCACTTATTCTGCATAGAAGCTGTTGCTCTATGCGGGGAGTATAGATTCATGCCCGAAAAACTGCAATACCCTCGGTGCCTACTCCTTCTGTGCAACATAAGCGCAGGAAGGCGTGACTGAACAGGTATCTGAAAACACTTCATTTTACCGGCAGGTAAAGAATCCGAATCCGGAATTTATTCCTGAGAAAGGAAAGAAGACCCTGCCGTTCTGCGAAAAAATTCGTGAGAAGGCGGCAGGCTTCACGCAGCGCGTCGAGTTCCAGACGCTGGTTGCGATGTCGATCGCCCGCGGCGAACGCCGCCGCCGTCCGCCGGAGCTGCGCATGCGCGCCCTTGAAGCTTCGCTGCAGGCGCTCTGCCACTACTTTAACCCGCTGGCCAACCGCGTAGGCGCCTCGCTCACCACCATGAGCATCCGCTGCGGGCTGGCCACGGAGAAAAAACGCCTCTCCATTACCCGCTTTACCGGCGCCGTGCAGTTCCTGGCCCAGCTGAAGCTCCTCACCTACAACACCGAATACGACAAAGAAATTGGCTGTAACATCCCGACGGACATCACCTTTACGCCGCTGATGTGGCAGGTGCTGGACGTGTCCGAGGAGGCCGTTGCGGCCGCGCGCCGCAGCCGCATCGAGTGGGAAAACCGCCGCCGCGAGAAGAAGGGCCTGCCGCGCGCTGACGCCGGCGAGCTCATCAGCGCCGCCTGGTCATTCGTCCGCGAACGTTTCCGCGAGTACCAGAAGTCTCGCCGTGAGCACGGCATGAAGCGCCACCGCGCGCGCAAGGACGCGCCGCGTACGCGCAAGGACATCGAGCAGCTGGTCCGCCTGCAGCTGCAGAAAGAAATCCGCAACGGTCGCTTCTTTGGCAGCCTCGATGCGGTACGCACGGAGATAGAGCATCGCGTCACCGAGCGCATGAAGCTGTCGCGTGGCCATTACGCGCGGCTCGGAGACGACCTGCTGGTCACGACCTGACGGCCGTTGCGGCATTCCCCCTAAAACGCTGGCGCATGCGCGCCGGATGACCCCTGCCTGCTGCCCGGCACCCGAAGCCGGCTTTTCTCTTCCCCTGCCTGGAATCCAGCTATCCGGTTTGCGCCGGAGGCCTCCCCACGCCTGCAGAACGCCTTTCGCACAAAACTCATCCACATCAGCCCCTTAGACCTGCTCCCGGAATGCGATCGGGCGCACACTATTTCACTGCGCTGACGTCTTCACGCCCCGTTTCTGAGTTATCCACATTAACCGCGAGAGGGTATGACATTTATCTTCTGTCCGGACAGCGTCTTAACCACTGAACGGGATTTTTACAAACCGCGATGATCCGTTTAAAAACCCGATCTCCTTTCTTTTAAAGAACTGTTATTACTTACCTTTAAAGATAAAACCTGTTCGGCACCCGTCCTGTGGACAGGTGAATAACGCCCGCCCTTGCAGCGGACTCACGTCCGCGCCGGTCCGGATACGACGCTTCGCGTCTGAGGTAGCTCCCGCCAGAAGCGGCGGGCAAAATGCCCGGCTTCATCCTCTCAGCAGAAACAGCGGACAAATGTGCCATCACACTCGCGTGAATATGACCACCAAGCGAAACCCACCTGAAAAGCGCCGCCACCCCGGCCCGGAGGGCCGGAACAGAGTCGCTTTAATGATGGATGTTGTACTTAAAGTCAGAAATGGCTGTTGAACTGAGGCCCGCGGTTCGTATCTTTCGTCTGCGACCATCCGGCTTATTCGCGCCTGAAAGGCCGCTGCTTAAACGGCGTCTGGCAGGGGGTGGTTGGGCTTGCACGAACATAACGCTCTGTAACCGGCTCTGCCGGGTTAACGGCGCCCGATGGCATACGACCCGTCCTTAACGGTTTCTGGCGCCTCCATGCCGCTCACGCGGCATTCACAGGACAGGCTGCGCACTGCTCGCCCGCCAGAAATCCCTGCCGGTTCGTCCCGCCACACAGTAATATGATTCTCATCCGCGTTTGCTTGACAACCTGTGCGCAGGATTTGAGCATGAGTCAGGGGGGCAGAACGGTCATACAACCTATTCCGAGGTCGATAACGCTAATAAGATCCGGTTTGCGGAAAATATTCCGCAGATCACCGCGGACGTTAACCAGGCGCTGGAGCAGCATCAGCAGGCAGAGCAGCAGAGGCAGAAGAAGCGGCAAGAAAGCAAGCTGAAGCGGACGCGGCAGACCCGGTGGCGGGGGCGGCCCGTCAGCAGCAGGAAGCAGATGCCGCTCTTCAGCAGGCCGCGCAGCGTGAAAGTGAGGCATCATCACAGCAGCAGGCGGCGTAGAATGCCCTGAACGCGGCGTCAGAGGCCGTGACGCAGAAGCAGGCGCTGTCCGGCGGCTCGGGCTCCTCGCTCTCCACGCCGCAGTTTCAGGGGTGGCAAACCGCCTATCATGCATGGGGCGCCGCGCAGCAAGCCACTCAGGCGCGACAGGGCGAGCTGAACGCGGCCGTGCAGGCTAAAACCGACGCCGAATCGGCGCTGAACGCGGCGAATGAAGCTCTATCGCAGGCGCAGGCTGAGCGCCAGCAGAAAGAGCAGGCCCGGCAGGCCGCGGAGGAAAACGTCAGGGCGGTTCAGGCGGAGGCCAGCCGGAATGCGCTCTGGAGCAGCGCCGGCGTCCAGCCGGTGTACGTCATGTTCATGAGTCCGCGCGACCTGCCCGGTACAGTCAGCGGAGAAGGGCAGGACGTAGGGGAGGGCTGGCTGAATGCCGCCGCATCAGGCGATGGCGCACCCATCCCAAAACAGATTGCGGATAAGCTACACGGGAAGGATTTTTCCAGCTTCAGGGAGTTCCGTAATGCGTTCTGGACCGAAGTGGGGAAGGATCCTGAGTTGCTTAAGCAGTTCAAGCCGGGGAACGTTGGTAATATTCAAGCTGGTAAATCCCTTGTGCCTAGAGATTCGGAGCAGGTTGGTGGGCGTGTTAAATATGAATTACACCACGTTAAACCAATCAAAGATAATGGTAGCGTATATGATATTGATAATATTCGCGTAACTACCCCGAAACGCCATATTGAGATCCATAAAGGGAGTAAGTGAGATGGAAAAGAAAACGATTTCTGATTATACCGAAGCTGAATTTTTAGCATTCGTTAAAAGAATTTTTAATGTGCAAAATACGACTGAGGAAGAGGATATAAAGAATATTCTCGAGTTCAAAAGACTATGTGAACATCCATCCGGATCTGATCTTATCTATTATCCGGATGATAGCAGGGAAGATAGCCCGGAAGGTGTAGTCAAAGAAGTCAAAGAAGTCAAAGAATGGCGCGCAGCCAACGGGAAACCAGGCTTTAAAAGCTAAATTACCCCCCCCCGAACGAAATGGGTCGCCTACGGGCGGCCTTTTCCGTATCTGGCCTGTCTTAAACTCGGAGAGAGTTGCAGTACACTGATACCGACAAGCGCTACTACACTCATGAAATCAGAGAGCTCGAGCGTTACCGGAATTTAGGGGCTTTGTTGAATAAATCAAAAGTAGCCTGAAACTGGCTTTAACAAGAAAAACCAGGAAAGCACTCACAGCTGCACAGAGTGCGAATGATCGTCCAGATTTAAGGCCGTGAATCTACAACACACAATTAATGATAAATTGCTTACCTGCATCTGCATTCTATTCTGGTGAGGACTCATGAGAGGTATGATGAAAGGGTAATGACTCCAACTTACTGATAGTGTTTTATGTTCAGATAATGCCCTATGACCTTGTCATGCAGTTCCACCGACTTTGAGAACGACAGTGACTTCCTGCCCAGCCTTGCCAGATGCTGCCTCAGATTCAGGTTATGCCGCTCAATGTGCTGCGTGTAACGTTTACTGATAATGTGCAGCTTTCCCTTCAGACGTGATTCATACAACGGCCATCCGTCCGTCATCCATACCACCACGTCAAAGGCCGACAGCAGGCTCAGGAGACGCTCCAGCGTGGCCATCGTGCGTTCACCGAAGACGTGGGCAACAACCTTCCTGCGTATCCTGTCATACGCGTAAAACAGCCAGCGCTGGCGTAATTTAGACCCGACGTAGCCCCACTGTTCGTCCATTTCAGCGCAGACGATGACGTCACTGCCCGGCTGTATGCGTGAGGTTACCGACCGCGGCCTGAGTTTTTTAAGTGCCGTAAAATCGTATTGAGTCCAACGCCCATAATGCGTGCACTGGCGCGGCACCCGACGCCATTCATAGCCATATCAATGATTTTCTGGTGCGTACCGGGTTGAGAGGCGGCGTAAGTGAACTGTAGCTGCCATGTTTTACGGCAGTGAGAGCAGAGGTAGCGCTGATGTCCGGCGGTGCTTTTACCGTTACGCACCACGCCTTCAGTAGCGGAGCAGGAAGGACAGCTGATAGAAATGGAAGCCACCGGAGCACCTCAAAAACCACCATCATACAATAAATCAGAAAGTTAGATGCATTACCCGGCTTATGGATAACGACAACCTGAACGTCAGTCACCTCGCCTGGTGCGGGCTGATTGCGCTGAATACCGCCCGGCAGGACGGTATTGCGACCTCGCCCGCGCAGGACAACCTGTTTCTGACCCGCTGGCTGGCCACCGCCGAAAAGCAGCGCCGGTTTCCCCGGTCGCTTGCCAGCGACATCAGCTGGCTGCTGAAAGAAGGGCGGGAAAAGGGCCTGCGCGCCGACCTCCCCGGCAAGCTCGACTACCTGTGGCGCGCCAGCAGTGGCCATTGCAGGCGCAGAACGACCTGTTCCGGCTGCAGCACGCCCTGCACGCGGTAAAGCTGACCGGGTGGATTTATATGGTGCTGGCTGAGAGCGAGTGGAGCGGCCGCCGGCAGCTGCGCCTGAGCCCCTCGGTATCGGGCATCTACCTGAACCGTAAAGCACTTGACGCCGGCTTTGACGAGCACGGCCGTCAGCGCATCCCCCTGCCCGCGCGCATCACCGGCGAGCTTCCCGCGCTCGATAAGCTGCTGCAGCGATCGGGGTGGCGCCGGGAGGCAGCGGGAGGGGCTGATGAGCATCTGCACCACCTGCTCGCGGACGGATTCAGCGCAGGGTGATGCGCTGACGGCCGGAATGGTCACGGACGTTACAGGCTACAGTGAACCTACGCGCCGGTTCAGGTTTCAGGGCGGCCGGCCGATAACACCCGCGTAAGCAGAATAAGGGGGGTGAGGGCCAATGGAACGAGATCGTACGTTAGTGGCATAACTTTCTGATATATCCGAATATTATGGATATTGAAAAGCGCCCTCAAAACGGTGTCTTTTTTAATCGAAAGTTGGTATTTAACGGACAGTGTTGTCTATAAATCGATTTTCAAGACGATAATTTTTCTCTTACCGTACGTTTTCTTACGGTTGGCCTTCAAATCTCTCATTCCGCAGATGCAAAAAAGGCCGCCTGTGGCGGCCCTTGCTCTGCCTATTCTATTCCGTATTTTTTTTCGGTCACAAAGGCCGGCTCTTTCCAGTTAGGTCCTTTCTTGCATCCACAACCATAAGTTTTAGCACTGAAAACTTCTCCACTTTCTTCAAGCGCTCTTGTTTCTTGAATTAGCTTAATATTCCAAGATGGATATTTCTCGTCAGCTTTATGCCTGCCAAAAAATCGGTCTATGGAAGGGTATGCTATGCCATTTTCACCACGGCTGACTAAAAACAAAATAACATCAGCCATAGTTTCATTTTTTACCATTTCATCAAAATCAATCATTTCAATACCTTTGTGTGCACTTTTATTATAGAGGCACAACTGAGCTTGCCTCTTAAGGTTGAAGCTATGGCATTTCATTTCTGCAGTAAAAGAGCCTGTCACTACAGGCTTTGTACCAAAATCATTTCGATAGCGTAACAACCCTTTCTGCCGACAAGATTGTACTCTCTCTGTGCGCAATAATAATTCTGGTGATTCGTAGCTTCTTTATCGCCTGATTTACTTGGTTTTCGCTTTCAGCGTCAAGCGCGCTTGTTGCCTCATCCATAAACAGAATCTTCGGTCTTTTGTATAAAGCCCTGGCAATAAATAGGCGCTGCTTTTGACCACCGGATAGGCCTTCACCCAGTTCTCCAATCATGGTTTCGTAACGCATTGGGAGCTGCATGATGAACTCATGCAGATAGCTTGTTCTGGCACACTCCAGCATCCAGTCTTCATCTGCGTTTTCAGAGAAACTGCAGATATTCTCCCTGATTGATCCCGAAAACAGTCTATCGTCCTGCATCACGCACGCGATGTATTTCTGATAGTTATTGATACCCAGCTGCAGAATATCAACGCCATTTATTTCAACCGTACCATCGTCAGGAAGAAAAAGTCCGCAAAGCACCTTTATCAGCGTTGTTTTACCCGATCCAGATGGTCCTGTTATCGCGACGCTTTCTCCCGCAGCAATGCTCATACTCAGATTATGAAACACAGGCTGGGTATGAGTGTCGAAGCTATAGGTTAATGATTTCACCGACAGGGAGGCCGGTTCTGCAGTCGGAAATGCCACCAAATCTGCTTTACGCGGCTCTCTGGGATGAAGGGCAATATCAGCCACGCGCTCATTATGAAGGCTCATCATACGCATCTGGAGCAGGAAACTTATCAGGGAACCGACGCGGTCGGTAAACTGACCACGGAAAGCACCAAAGGCGACAAACATTCCAATAGTCATCTGATTAGCAATCACAAGACTGGCGCCCAGCCACAAAATGATGACCTGATCAAAAGCCGCGACCAGACCGCTCACACCTCCAAGCAGCATATCTAATTTAGTCACGCGAATGGACGTGTTGATGGCGTCAACTTTGAGGTTAAGCCACCTGACAATCCGCAACTCTGCCATGCCCTGAATTTTTATCGTGGAGATACCGTATAGTGTTTCCATAAAATATGAACCGGCCCGGGCATTTTTGATCAATGACTCTTCCGTCAGCTGCCGGTAATAAGTGTAGGTAAGTAAGCGAATAAGCACGTACATGCCAGTAAACGCGATAACAACCCATGTCAGCCAGCCACCGTAAAGGATCATCATGCACAATACTCCCAGCACCATCATGCTGTCGATGATGGCGCCGACGATGCTTGTTGTGAACGTACTGCGAAGCTCATCAAGTGAGCCGAAGCGTGACTGGATATCACCGAGTTTACGTCGCTCAAAGTATCCCAGTGGCAGATACATGAGGTGAGAGACGAGGCCTGACTGCCACTGGACATTGATTGACGCAGACATAATCAGTGATGTCCAGCCTCTGAACAGGCTAAACAGCATACGCAGCAGTATAAAGAAAATCAGGCCGCAGCAGATTAGCGTCAGTAGTCCAAGGTCTTGGGCAGGTATCGCATGATCCATTACCAGCTGGGTACCCACTGGCACCACCAGGCTGATAGTTTCAATGACAAGTGAGAGACACAGAATTTTCCCCAGCGTTTTTCTGAGGCCATGTACGCTGCCAGCTAGCGTTCTGAAACTGAATCGGTTAGCGGATTCTCCCGTGGTAAAGGTACTGTCAGGCCAGACCTCGAGCGCTATGCCAGTGAAAAATTTTGACACCTCGTTCATGCTTACCTCACGTCTTCCCTGCGCCGGATCGTGTATCAACACACTATCCCGTCCGGCTTCAACTAGGACGACATAGTGATTAAACTCCCAGTGCAGCATGCAGGGCAGCCTGAGCGCTTTAAGTTCGTTTAGATCGAGCGTAAGGGGCCGCGTTGTCAGTCCGAGCTGTGTCGCCATCCCCGTCAGCGCAGTCAAGGCCGCTCCCCGAGCAGACAGGTTAAACTCCCGACGCAGGGTGGCCATGTCCACGTTCTTACCGTAGTGCCCGCAGATCATGGCCAAGCAGGCGAGGCCACATTCAGAAGATTCAGTCTGATGGATGAGTGGAACACGACGACGAAGGCCCAGATCTAGCCGGGAAATCAACATTCTGAGGGAGTTTCTAATCATTTACCGGTCCGGTCGCGCTGTGTTTCATGTCATAAAAAGGTGAAAGCATCCACTGGTATATTCTCCGCTTTTCAAGGAAAAGCGTGGTCTGTGCTTTCATTCCATTTTCGAGACCTAGGTGTTTCTCACCGTAGGGAATGATCAGACTCGCCGGGTTTACGATGACTTTGTAATAAGGAATAGCCGCTGCCAGATTTGCGGCGCTGGGAGCACCCTGGTAGGTCAGCATTTCCTGGTGAGACGCAGGCGTTTTCGAAATAATGGAGATTGAGCCGGCAAATTGGCCAAATTTTTCAGACGGGAACGCCTCATAGCGAATGTTTACCTTTTCTCCGCGGCTGAGATAAGGAATAGCGTCATTGGGTACCCACGTCACGAGATCATAACGGTCAATTTTTTTCGGCATTACCTGAAACAGACTGTCTCCCGGACTGACCATTTGACCAAGGGTGACGCTCAGTGAGTTCACATATCCGTCTGAAAGCGCTCTGACAACGATCGTTCCGCTGGCATCAATACCGGCCAGCTCTTTGTGCAACTCAAATCGCTGTAATTCCATCTGATGGATCTGATTATCATAATCTGCAGCCTGCACCTGAATCTGGTTGTTCAGCGCCGTAATTTGCAAAGTGTTCTGTTCGTTCTGACCCAGTAATCCCAGCAGATTATTTTGTTGCTGATAGTACAGCGCCACGTGATTTGATAGCTGGTCCTTAGTAATGAGGCCTTTCGTCTGATAGCTCTGATAACTGTCCATATTCCTTTTCATTAAGCTAATGCCTTCCTTTGCCCGCTGAATAATTTCAGTTGAACGAACCAGCGCCGCGCTATATAACTCCTTCTGCTTTCCCAGCATATTAAGCGTGTTTCTTTTACTGGCGTTCAGTCGGGAAATTATCTCTGTAACGCGCTGTATCTGGTCTTCGATATCTTTACGCTGATTATCGCTGACAACTCCCTTGACCGTACTTTTACTGACGTCAATCTGATAGACCGGGGAACCCGACGTTATTTCCTGTCCTTCAGTGACAAACCGGTCGGTGACAATGCCCTGCACAGAGGAGTAAACGTTTGCAGGCCTTGGATAGGTAGCTATCTCACCTGACACGCTGACTCTTCGCGTATAGGTGCCTTCAATAATAAAGGTAAGGAAACTCGCAAAAAAAAATAGGCTGGATGATGCAACAACCCAGAAGGGGACGCCCGGAAGGAGAAGTGCGCGACCGCGCCAGCAATGGCGGCGATTTTCAATTGATTCCTTTCTGTACATTTAGTTCGTTCCATGTCGGGTCTTGCAATCATAATACTCGAGCGGATAAGCATCAGAGTTCAGAAACCTGACTGATTATTCCTGTGTCTAATGGTTATTTAATTCTGCCAGCAACGCGAGTGGTTTCTGGCAGAAAAATGAATTTAAAATTAATTGAAGCCTGAAGTAGAGTTAATTTTTTCTAAAGAAAAGTTGTAACAAATAAAGTGCTGCTTTCACTAAACCCAGCATGGTAAGAACGATCACAAGGATTTGAGAAATACCCTGCGGGGCCGCATACCAGCTTTCAAACCCGACACCCGCGCCTTTTAAAAGAGAGGCAGCCAAAAGGATGCAAACAAAAATGACCAAGCCGCTAATTACTTTGTGCATTATTAACTCCTAATTTCCCGGCATTGCTGCCGGGAATGTGACTACCAGGTGCACTGTCCACCAATGTTGCCAGCATTACTGTTGTTGCTGCCATTATTTGACGATGAGCTTCCGTTGAAGCAACCACCCGCGATGGCTCCGCCGGCAAGGCCAAGTCCCAGTCCTACTACGCCGCCGGCGGCACCCGCAACCATGCCGCCAATAATGCCGTTATTACAGCCTACTACATAAGAGCTGGATGAGGTGCTGCCGCTATTTTTACTGCCGCTGCTGGTACCGGGACCGTGCTTATCAGAATAGTTTCCTGCACCGGAAACCTGTTCCATTTCCTGCAATGTAAGCGTTCTCATATTTGATATCCTTATTTGTTAACCTGCCTTTAATTGGCATTCGTAAAGTATCGTAAACAAAGTGCATTTAAAATGCGAAAATTATGAAGGTTTTATTAATTTTATCGAGATAATCATAAGCAATGAAACATTATACCCATTGAATAACTGCGTTTTTTACATTTAATTTCAGTGGCTTGCACCTTATTTTATTGACACCTTTAGCTTCATCAGCTCGAGTTAATGATTCTTTCTTTTTCGTAAATAAAAAACACAATTGCGATATAGATCACATTTGTGCTGAGTTTTAAAACTGAGCTTTTTTATTAACGCTCTGAGGTTTGTTAATTAACTTAAATTCTGTGGTTAATATTTATAGCAAGCTAATTAATGATCGCCGGGGGCATTAAATACTGCGCTGATATTCAGGCGATGATAACACATCAGTAACGCCCTAAAGACACCGTATACACCTTTGCATCATAGCATATGCTGCATTGTGAACTGTTCAGGACTCCTGAACGCTAGCCCATAGGCCATGTCGAGTGAAACGGTTTCTATGAGAGCGTGACGGCCATGACGACCAACGTCAGAGCGTGTCTGTTCCTCATTTGCAGTTCTGATAACGCGCATACCTTCCTTGCTGGCGGGCATTTCCCATACCGGCGTAAATTCAGGCCGCCTGACATGTAAAGATTCGAATCTGAAAGCGCCGACCGTGGTGACGTCATGCACTGCTGCGTCTTGATTACATACAATGGATACATCAGTACAGCACGCGCTGAAGCCTGACGCTGTAAGCTTAAGAGCGATGTCGGGATAACGCTCGCTGAACTTATGGATAATCGGGATTACCCAGCGATCGCACCCCGACAGGCCAATCACCAGCCTGCGTATTTTCCACTGTTCTGTATCCAGAATGGGTTGTCGCCAAGAGCAGCGAGCATACGCGGGCCCATACATGGCCCCATGCCCGGAAGTGATTTAAACAGACCTGCATCTGGCAAGGTATTAAACAGTGTTTCGATTCGTTCATCGTAGGTTTTGATGATTTCACTCACCACTTTAATTTGTGTCGCCAGTGCTGTTGCCATCAAAGCATTAGCCTCGATAACACTCGGGTCTGTGGTCAACGGGATCGCATCATCGATACTCGCAACACGCTGCCCGGTAAGGGCTGTTGCACGGCCACCTTTGGCATTAAGAAAGTTGCGAACAGTGTCACGCCTGGCACGCTTCAGTTGTTGCAGACTAGGCCATCTTATAATCAGTTCACACAGTAGTAAGCTACCCCGATGTGAGAACCATTCCAGAAGTTGAGGGTAATATTGTTTGAGAGTGTTGATTAACCTGTTCACAAAGCGGCGTTTGTCTTCAATGAGTTGCCGACGCTGTTCAACCAACTGTTGAAGTAATCGAATATCCGCATTGTCCGGCTCAATGGCTCTGATTTTTTTGGGATAACGCAGCATTAGTTCCAGCGCCAGCTCTGCATCCTGTGGGTCGTCTTTTGCCCCACTGGGCCAAAAGGTTTGCCTGTAGCGAGCAAGTGATAACGCATGAACAGGAAAAACAGTGATAAACGGGTATTTTTGTAGCGCGAAAACCACTGGGCCTTTCTTAAGCTCAATAGCGACTGCGATCCTGCCTTTCACTTTTTTGTGCAACGCTTTCAGCCAGGTATCAAGTGCTTCTGGCGTATGTTCAATGACATGGAAAACTCGTTCACCATTGTTAAACTGTACGCAGACATCGTGCTTTTTATCTGCCCAATCGAGGCCAATATGAGCAGCAAACTGATTTATCGCAGTCATCACCAACTCCTTTTCATCGGGGATTGGTATGCATTCCACATTCTTCGAAAGAAATATAGTCAGCAGTTTGTCTGCATGCCCTGAATATTCGTTAACGAACGTGGAGCACTTACTGGCTCGAAAGAAAAGCGGTGATCATCGCATGATTCTCGCTCAATATTCGTAACCAGCAAGCGCATACCCTGAATCATCTAATAGCGTAATTTTCAGGGTATGAAAGTCTATATTTCGCTATGAGCTTAACGGGGCGATGCAACGCTATCCTTGATCAAGGGCGATGTTGATATTAACCCGGACTGCTTAGAGACAGAGTCCATGGTTAATGTCGTAGATCCCATTTTACGGATAATTATGTATTGTCAGATACAGACATGATGGCTGCTAAGTTGCCGCTGCTCATAACGGTGAATCATCAACATTGGGTTTCACGCACGGGCGGAACACTTACCGACCCAAACCATAATGGATTGGCAGGGCAGACCGAACCACAGATATGTGCCGGGATCCTCGCAAAGTTGCCAGCGACAGGGCGGTGAACGTGTCCTGAAGAAACAGCCAGTATCTTGTCAGGATATCTTCTTATCAGCTCTTCCAACTCATTCAGTCCCCTGCATATTGTTTCATCAAGAATGGGTATCCCGGAAGGATAAATGTGATGGTGAAGAAACAGCAGAACCGGAGCCTCATCAGCCTCGCCAAGTTGCTTTTCCAGCCATCCCATACGTCCCGAAACTGTTCCGTAGCTCTGTTCGCTGACGGTTGAGTCCACTCCCGCCAGACATATTCCTCCGGTGTTGTAACTGAAGTGCAGCAACTCCCCCGGTGAGTCAGGCAACCAGCGTTCGTTACCCCACGTCTTTCGCATACAGCCCCTAACGTCTGAATTACCGGGCAGAATCAGGGTGGGGTAAGACTGTGCTACCAGCTTCGCAGCTATCAGTTCGTATCCCTCATCCCAGCCCCGTCTGTCAGGTCACCACTCAGAACCATTATGTCCGGCCCCACCTGTTCAAGCCACGCCAGCACCTGCTCCAGGCGCTGAAGGTGATCATTATCGGGAGCTGCGTGGATATCTGTTATCTGTGCTATCAGCATGAATACCTCATGATGAGTCGGTACCGGCAGTGAACTCAGCATCAGAACCGAAAATTTTTCCGGAGTTAAGTACGCCATAGCACCAGTGAACCAGCTTTCGCATCACTGCCCCGATTGCCACTATTCTGGGCTTACCCCGCAGTAAAAGCTCTTCATAGAAGATGCGCATCCTCTTATTACAGCGTCTGGCACAGATCGCCGCCATATACAATTTTGCCCGCAGCTGAGGTGGTCCGATTTTAGACATCCTGGCTTTACCGCGCACGGACGTCCCCGATCGTTTTTCAATAGGTGCCACGCCCATAAAGGCGGCAATCTGGCCTGCTGACTCGAAATCATGGCTCCGCAAAACGATCAGCATGTTGATGCCCAGCTGAGGACCCACTGCCGGGATAGAAGTCAGAAGGTCATAGTCTTGTTGCAGCGATTCGTGTGCTTTAATGTGCGTTTTAATCAGCTGCTCAGTGGCTTTCACCTCTTCCCGGAGGATTCTGACCATGCGCAGGCACGAGCTGATAACGTCAGGTGGCGTATGCGTACTCTGGTATTTTTCCAGCCGGTTTTCTTCACGCACTGCGTCGCTCAGCAACGCGTCACGCCGGCGGATAAGCGCGCTGAGGTACCGGACTTCATCTGAGGGCGGCAGCCAGCGCTGGGGCTTTTTCAGTAATGCATAGCAGGCCAGCATGTAAGCATCCACTTTGTCCGTTTTAGTCAGAATGCCCATGCCCCGGGCAAAATCCCGGCTGCGGTGAGGGTTGGTCAGCGAAACGTATCCTCCTGCCTCATGCAGTGAGAATGCAAGGCGTTCGTGGTAAACGCCAGTCGCTTCCATAATCAGATGAACGTCACCGGGGCCGCAGTGCTGCAGACGCAGCCAGCGAAAAATATTAGCCGCCGCGCTGCGGTCATTTTTGATCTTTTTTGTTCGAATACGAACCTTTATATCGTCATAAAGTATGCAGAGAACAAGGGTGTCTTTACTTACGTCTATGCCTACAGGAAACATCATCATTCTCCTCTCACAGTGACAGTCACGCCTGTTCGCCTTGTACATACGGAGTCGTGCTCCCGGTAACCGTTCAACAAAATGTGCTGGCGTGAAAGGTGAAACAGAGGGCCGTAAGCTGCCAGACAGGATCAGAAATCGTCCTCAGGGAGGGGGCTGGCTCACTCTGTTTCGTGTGATGGTAGCTAATCACCACGTTATGTTAGATACAAGGGAGGGGGTTGGCCTTGCACGAAAATAACGCTCTGTAACCGGCTCTGCCGGGTTAACGGCGCCCGATAGCAAAGAGCCGTCCTTAACGGTTTCTGGCGCCTCCATGCCGCCAACGCGGCATTCAGGGGCAGGCTGCGCACTGCTCGCCCGCCTGTCTGTTCCGATATCCTGCCAAGACTAGCTGAACTACAATGTTGTTTTAAGAATGTGGGCAGCATGTACTGTGGCCTGCAGATTTTATGAATACCTCTGAGGATGTATGACCGACAACGAAGAAGCAGAATTTGCGCAGCTGATGGGGGCCGGAATAAAACAGTGCATGGTGTGGTATCGCGATCAGGATTTCAGCCGGATGAACGAGGACGCACGGGCGGAGCTGGAGAGTATCTTCAGCCCCGGCGACGAGTATGACGTCAGTGCCAGCCTGCAGATTAGCGTTAACATGATGATGATTGGTCAGCTATGGGAGGACAAACGCTTCATGGACTTCGCCGCCAGAGCTGCCCGGACGTCCTGTGACGGGAAAACCATGGGTAAACTCCCCGGAAAAATTGCCCTGAGGCAGCTGCTGGATGACGTCAGTGAAGTGCTCAGGGAGCCCAAGTTTTATACGACGGAATAACGAGTTCAAATCCGCAGCGGTGTGTTGCAGCCCCGACTGACAGGTCGGGAACCGGGCTTCATCCCTGACCTGCAATAATCATTGCCTGTACGAAATTTGTACTTATTACGCCCACGGCGATGGTAACCTGAGATTCAGTTTTCTCAGGCTGCGGGATCCCCTTTTTGGTACGCCTGTTTCACTGTAAGCATGTATTCATTATCGGATACAGCGTCAGCAGGAGTCATGATGAGCACTGATGAATATGAAACCGACGAGGACATTTATCACGATGCCTGCTTTGTGGCCGGCATGTGTTGCCTGAAACTCGCCAGCGATGGGGGAGAAATCAACCGTGAGCGACTAACCATCGAACTGATGAGACTGCTGGGCGCCGTGATCGAGAAAAGAGAAGAATATCCCTCCTCGCTGCTGTTCGCCATCGAGCAACTGCGCGGCGAGCCGGACGAAGAAGTGGATGAGGAGTCAGACTGAAACGTCTGTCACAGCTGTTGCCTCCGGTGGTTCCAGGAGTTCAGCCATTATCGTCTGTGACAGGCTCTATCAGTTCCCCGCCCTGATTGTGAATGTTATCCACCTTACTGCTGACCGGGTGCCACATGGTTCACCTTAACGGTATCGATGCCCCGGAACCTTGGAAGTCCTTCATCCCCGCGTAATAATCTTAAGCCAGCATCAGGAAAATACCGCGCGTTACGCGCGGCTGACACCACATGGTGCAAAACGTCCTGGCGTCGGATATTTCCCCTTTTCAGGCGGCAACCCTTAACAGTTTCTGGCGCCCCCGTGCCGCTGATGCGGCATTTACAGGGCCGGCTGTGCACGGCTCGCCGTCCGGCTGCCAGCATGCTCAAAGGATAATTCGTCTCATTTCCTGACATTCTGCACGTCAGATGGCAGGGTTTCAGTGCTGGTTGTATGTACAGCTTTTTTGTGAACTTAACACCCGACAGGGAGATTCCATGAGTGAAGGCAACGATCAGGGTTCAATGACGGTAAACGGCCCCTCCACCGACCCCGGGTCGGAAAGCCCACGCGGCAACGGTGGGGGCAACGGCTCAGACAGCAGCGGTAACGGCGGCGGAGGCGGTAATAAGCAGACGGCCGTTTCAAAACAGGCCGGTGATGCGCAGGCGGCTTCTCTGGGGCTCAGCCCCGAAGACTTCACCGGCTATTTTCTGAATGCGGACGGCGAGGTCATCGGCATATCCAGCCTCGTCGGCGGAGACGCCTACGGCGTTAACCTTGGCGCGCCTCCGGAAGGGACAGATGCGGCCCCGGAGGGCGGTGGCACAGACGGGGCGGATGTTGCAGGTCCTCTCAGAGGCGGTCACGTCATCGTGACCTTCCGCGGAGATACCTCAGACAACCGCATCAGAGAGCTGAACGATATTATCGCCCGGAATGAAACAGCGGCAAACAGCGGCCAGTCAGGAGCGCGCCCCGCGACCGCGCGGCGGCTGACGGCTGAGGCGAAAGCCGAGCTGGCGCTGATTGACAGGGTCAGACAGAAGCAGGCCGATGAAGCGGAGGCTGCCCGTCAGGCAGAAGAAGCGGCCAGAAAGGAGCAGGAAGAGGCGGACGCCAGGGACCCGGTAGCGGCCGCCGCACGTAAGCTCAGGGAAGCAGAAGACCAGCTGCAGCAGGCCGTACAGCGGGAAAATGAGGCGTCAGCGCAGCAGCAGAGTGCGCAGACTGCGCTGAACGATGCCTCAGCGGCAGTTTCTCAGAAACAGGGGGAATATGACCAGGCCGCGGCGGCACAGGAGAGTGCGCGCCAGGAAGAGCAGAAGCTTTCCGGAGGCGCAGGCTCCCCTCCCTCAACGCCACAGTTCCATGGCTGGCAGGCGGCGTATCAGGCCTGGGGCGCCGCTCAGCAGGCAACGCAGGCGCGCCAGGCAGAGCTGGATGCGGCCACTCAGGCAAGGGCCGCCGCTGAATCCGCTCTGAATGCGGCAAATAACGCGCTGTCGCAGGCGCAGACGGAACATCAGCAGAAAGAGGAGGCCAGGAAAGCGGCGGAGGACAACGCCAGGGCGGTACAGGCGGCCGCTGACCGCGACGCGCTTTTCAGCCGCGCGGGGGTGGAGGCTGCACCTTCCTGGAGCCCGGAGTCCGCCGCCGCCGGCACCGCGGCCCTGAGCGCGGCGGACTCCATTGCCCTGAACCGCGCCCCCGGCGCCGTGCAGCTGGCCTACGCCGGCAGCGGCACCTGGAGTGCGGCCTCGGGGGAAGCCCTGACGGGCGCCGTGTCCCGCGGCCTGGCCGCGCTGTCGGGAGCCGCCGGAGCAGGGCTGGCGGCAGTGATTGCCGGCCTCTGGCCGGCGAAGGCCGGCGAGGGCAGCGCCCGGGTGCCTGTTGCGCTGGCCATCCCCGCCCGGCTCCTGACGCCGGAGGGGGCGGCGATTGACCCGGCCGCGACGTCAGCCGGCCTGGCCGCGCGCGGTAAGCTGACGCTGAGCGGGGGGCAGCCGGCGCTGCAACTGCTGAAACCCGGCGCCGGCCTGTCCGCCACCGTGCCGGTGCTGAAAGCGGTGCGCGATGCGGCCACCGGGCTGGACCGCATCACGGTGCCCGCCGTGGCGGGCGCACCGGAGCGAACCGTCCTCATCAATCCGGCCCCGCCGCCGGCCGCCCCGTCTGACACCGGGGGGCAGGCGCCCGCGCCCGTCACCCCGGCCCACACCGGGACTGACGTCACGGCGCCGGAGAGCCTGACGGTCACGACGCTGCCGGAAGGTGAATACCCGGACCTGCAGGACTTTATCTACTGGCAGCCGGACGCCGCCGGCACCGGCGTGGAGCCCGTGTACGTCATGTTCATCAGCCCCCGCGAATTGCCGGGCACGGTAAGTGGTGAGGGTGAAAGCGTCGGCGACGACTGGCTTAATGCCGCAGTGTCAGGAAATGGCGCACCCGTTCCGGAACAGATTGCTGACAAGCTTCGGGGGCGTGAGTTTGCTAATTTTGATGCGTTTCGTAAAGCATTCTGGACAGAAGTGGAAAAAGATCCAGAACTGAGTAAGCAATTCAGGGAAGGTAGTTTAGGAAGTATGAAGTTAGGTAAATCGTCGTTTGTTAGGAAAAAAGATCGTGTTGGTGGACGTATTAAACACGAATTACATCACGTAAAACCTATAAGTGAAGGAGGCGCAGTCTATGATGTTAACAATCTGCGTGTCATGACTCCAAAACTGCATATTGAAGTACACAGAAATAATGGTGGTAAGTAATATGGCTGATAAAAGAATTTTTTCTGATTACACGGAGGCTGAATTCTTGGCTTTCGTAAAAAAAATATTTCATCCTGATAATACAACTGAAGATGAAGATGTAAAAAATGTATTGGAATTCGAGAGAATTACAGAACATCCAGATGGCTCTGATGTGATTTTTTATCCTCCAGAAGGGCGCGAAGATAGCCCGGAGGGTGTTGTTAAAGAAGTTAAAGAATGGCGAGCGGCCAACGGCAAACCCGGCTTTAAAAGCTAAATCGCCCTGAACGAATCAGGTCGCCCCCGCGCCGCTGCGGGCGACCTTTTTTCGGCACTGTTGCAAACATAAAATCTGGCATTAAAAGCGACCATCGTGTCTGTTATCAGCGTGGCACCAGCCAGACCGCGTTGTTACCCAGTATGAATAATTCTCTGCAGAAGCAGTCTGCCGATCCCATGGCTCTGCCATTCCGGATGCATATGAATTTCAGCAATGTACAGCCATGTGTCTTCAACCTTGCCTGCTATATGAAAAAAATGAACTCATATATACGCCAGAGGCAGAAGAAGCGTACCGCAAGGCTGAAGAGCAGGAAGGACGATAATGTTAGATCTTATGGGTATTTACCAGAACGAAAGTGTGGAAGATGTGCTGTTGCATTTTTCTCCGCGAACACCTTTTCTAATTATAGACAGAATGTATGTTACATATAAATTTGATGTTGTTTCTTCCGGAAAACTACTAAAAACACATCAACGATTATTTAATGAAGGTAAATTACTTAAATCAGGAAAACCTCTTCCAGTCAAAGGCCCGAACTGGAAGGAACCGGCCTTTGTGACCGAAAAAAATACGGTATTGAATAGGCAGAGCAAGGGCCGCCACAGGCGGCCTTTTTTGCATCTGCGGAATGAGGGATTTGAAGGCCAACCGTACGAAAACGTACGGTAAGAGGGAAATTATCGTCTTAAAAATCGATTTATAGACAAGCCTGTCCGTTAAATGCCAATTTTCGATTAAAAAAGACACCGTTTTGAGGGCGTTTTTCAATATCCATTATGTTCCGATATATCAGAAAGTTATGCCACTAACGTACGATCTCGTTCCATTGGCCCTCAACCCCCTTATAATGAAAAATATCAAGGTAGATCGCGTCGCCGGCAGCAGTTGGCCAGCTTACTGCAGCTACTCTTTTTCGGCAAATGAAGTTATTTAAAACAGTAGGTTATGTAAATAACGCAGAAGAAAAATCTTAGTCAGAAAATCTGAATGGAAAGGTGCGTCACTGATTGTCACATCCTGCGCTGGGCTTGCCGAAGATTCCTGCGGAACCAGCCCCTGCTACTAATGGATATTAAAAGGCGGGGAGTGATCCCCCCGCCTTTAGCTACGTTTCCGGGTTCATTAATCAATGAACTGGCGGATCAGCTCCAGAACCGCAATCACAGCTTTAGACACCGCCATTACCGCTCGCAGAACAACGATTAACACATTAATCATCCGTTTGCTCCATACAGAGCAGGAACACCGCCGATTGCCCTTACATTGCCTGTCACAGCGGTTACCTAACGTCAATTGTTTTGGCCGCTCCCACTCCTGCCAGGGCATTGAAACAGCACCACCTGTTTTTCAACCAGGACTTGAATCCGTTCATGTCGCTTTCGCGAGAGATACAGGAGTGAGAGCAACTACAGATTGACTCGCGCATTATACCCTATTTCATGCCATTTGCATTTAGGTCTCATTAGACGTATCCTTTAACTGTCAATTGTTTTGGCCGTTCCCGCCTCTTGCTGGGGCAAAACAAAAAAGCCCGATCTCACCAGTCGGGCTTTTTTGTGTCTCTGATTTCATTTTTGTACGTTCACACAGGTATCAGCGACATGGATTCTTAACCGTTCCACTTACGGTTATAAACCACCATTCCAGTCGGATGGAGGCTGAAATCCAGGTCTGATGCTTCAAATTGCTCAGCTGTCACTCCTTCAAATTCAGAGTCACACAACCACGCTGCTATAGCTGCATTGATTGCGTTCCTTTCAATCTCTTCTGGGTTATCTCTCGTAACTGCGTCAACGAGCTCTTTGCCGAAAAAAGGCACGGCACCTTGTGCCCATGCTTTCCCGTTTTTCCTGATAGTTCGACTTTTTCTTTAGCTACCTCAATAAGCATTTCCGCATTGATCTCTGTCTGATAGTAAAGAGTCTCAACCTGTACACCAAGGGTAAATACAGCGGACGCGAGTACAATACGGATAAAGCGGGTGGCCCCGTTCAGGCGCTGGACTGGAGGACCGCCGCCATTGACCGGGAAGGCGTGGATAAGGTGAGGCTGCATACTGGGCGCCTTGAATCATCTCAGCCAAATTTAGTGATGATAGATCGTCTGGAAAAGATTCTTTCTGGTGAACTACAGGTAACCGAGACCGACAGACGCTTTTATACTCATGAAATCAGGGAACTGGAGCGATATCGGAATCTGGGTATAAAAGACGGAAAGATTCCCCGGAGCGAAGCTGAACAAAATGAGGTGTGGAATAATACGCATACTGCGGCTCTGGAGGATTATAAGATTAATGAAGAGGTACAGCCACTTTACACTGATGAGGCCATAAAAGCCGAAGAAGAACAGGAACTAAAAGATGCTTCTAGAGGAGAAAAGTAATGTCACTAAAAGATATTGTAAAAAATGAAAGTGTAAAAGATGTATGAATCGCCACGGGTAATCTAGACACTTCTGATCCGTTGATAATATAGGTTTTCATATTCAACCGGTGGCATCTTCTCGCTCGAACCATGCCGACGCTTACTGTTATAAAACATTTCGATGTAATCAAAAATATCGCTTCTGGCTTCGTCTCTCGTTCCGTAGATCTTTTTCTTAATCCGTTCGAGTTTCAGTAGCTGGAAAAAGCTTTCCGCAACCGCGTTGTCATGGCAGTTACCACGACGACTCATGCTACCTTCCAGACCGTGTGATTTCAGGAACGACTGCCACTCATGGCTCGTGTATTGACCGCCCTGGACGCCCTTCTAAGAGTCAAGTCATTATTTGGGTACTGTTGATCTGTCGATTTTGATTTCGCAGCAGCGTATAGACTTCACGCGAGATATAACGCTTGAGGCAACGCAGTGCTTCCATTTTCGAGTGGCCCTCTGCTACCCGCTTTGCCACATATTCCTGTGTTTTCACGTCCGTCCGTAATCGACCGATCGCGATAATATGCAGGGCACTATTGGCTGCGCGATCACCGCCGCGATTAAGCCGGTGCCGGTTTGTCTTTCCGGAAGATACCGGGACAGGGCTGACGCCACATAGCGCGGCAAAGCCAGACTCAGAGTTTAGACGCTGAGGATTATCACCCGCAGTGATCAACAACTGCGAAGCACATTCATATCCCACCGCTTTACGTTTGATAAGCTCAGGCGCCAGCTCATCAACTATTGACGTTATCATGACATCCAAATCGGCTATTTCATCATGGAGCTCAAGATATCTGCGGGCCAGCGATTTCAGGGCAATACGGTAGGCATCCTGAACATGACGATATGCAGTAACATCAGGCCGCCACGAAGCCAGAGTACGGATCAAATGCATCCTTGTGAGATGACGTATCTGGTCACGGAGCTCGTCCGGAGCAGAGACAATATTCATCTGGATCATTTGAAGTGCAATACGTCGTGCCGCAACAGCTGTTTTGCGGCAGACTTTCAGGACACGCAGCGCTTCAATCATTCCGCTACGCGTTTTTGGTGTGACAGTGCGTATGCGTGAGAAAGCAGCATGAGCGGCACTTTCTGCATCGATCGTATCGCTTTTACCCCGCTTACGACGTTCCATTTTATCTGGTGCGGTGACCTCCAGAACTTCAATTTTGACACTCTGAAGATAGCGAAGCAGACCTGCACCGTACGAACCCGTGCATTCAACGCCGATACGCTCAACCGTTCCGAAAGAAGCCATCCAGGCCAGCATTTGTCGGTATCCCTGACGGGTTGTGGAAAAGAACTCGCTGCCTAAAATCCGGTTATTTTGATCAACCACAGCTGCAACATGTAAATCTTTATGCGTATCCACACCACCAACGACAAATGATGAATGAACCGTTTTTGCCTTTGCCATAGATCGCTTTCCTGCCTCAGAAATTATTCGTCAATTCTCCTGACGATAACCCGGACAGGACAGTAAAGAGACAAGCCGTCAGGCCCTTCTTGAGTCACGCGCATCGGTGAGGAGAAGCCTCGCATGAAGTGCTTCCCGATTACCGACGGGTCCAGGGAAAGACACATTGCTGGTCGTTCAGAGTGTGAGTCAGGAAACCGGGAAGCCTTCACTGCATCAGTGATCTCATCGGTCAGGCAAAACAGCAAGCATGACGGTGAAAGCTGACATCGACATTCTTACTATCAGAGTGAACCAGTACCTGTTTTTGGGGATTACGCCTCCACACCGCCATTAGTAATGCGTTCAGGACAATCTCTTTTGTCATACGAGGTTGCATTGACCAACCGATAACTTTTCGGGAGAACAGGCCAACCACCACGGCCAGATACAGCCAGCCTTCGTGGGTTCGGATGTAGGTTATGTCCGTCACCCAACGCTCATTCGGTGAGTCTGGATTGAACTGCCGCTGGAGCCTGTTGGGTGCTACGATGCTGGCTTTGCCTTTACTTACCCGTGGGCTACGGTACCCAACCTGAGCTTTTATTCCTGCTCGCCTCATGAGCCGCCAGACCCGGTTCACTCCACACTGTTGCCCAGTATCACGCAGATCGAGATGGATCTTGCGATAACCATAGACGCAGCCAAACTCAAGCCAGAACTGCTTGATCTGCCCGGTCAGCATCTGGTCTGCCTGGTGACGCTGTGAATGTGGCTGTTGAAGCCAGAAATAAAATCCACTCGGATGAACATCCAGAATCCGACAGAGCAATCGAACAGGCCAGCAACGGCTGTTGTCGCGGATAAAGGCGTACCTCAGTCGGACA